>DASTBR010000173.1:0-10971 GCA_035711945.1 Dehalococcoidia bacterium | reverse complement strand
GTGCCTCCGTACTTCACGGAGACATCGATACCTGTCTCCTCCTCGAAGAGATCGACGACCGGCTGAAAGAGCGGCTCGCGGCGGCCACTGTAAATCGTTAGCTCGGCATCGGGATCGAAAGGCTCGGATTGCGCCGTACCGGTAGCCTCCGGTGTTTCGCTGCCACTCGGCCCGGGACCTGAGGAATCATCATCATCGCCACAGGCCGCCGCGCCCATGAGGACGAGCGCCAGCCCAATCACTACCCCTAGTCGCATCACTACTTAGCGTCTCCTTACTTACAAACTAAGGCTACCCTAAGTCGTAGCGAGTACGGTTTTTACAGTCAATGCTTCTGAAATTCGGGAGGCTAGGCTACCTCCTCGCGCAGCCACTCCCCAAACCGCTCGCCGATCATGATCGACGGCAGGTTGGTGTTGGCGCGCGGAACGTTGGGCATGATCGAGGCATCGGCGATCCGTAGACCGCCAACGCCGAATACCTTCCCGTACTGATCGCAAACGGCCAGCTCGTCAGTTTCCTCGCCCATGGGTGCCGTTCCGCACGGGTGGTAGCCAGAGCCGCTCGCGCGGCGGCACCAGGAAGCGAGAGCCTCGTCGTTCGCCTGTGCCGCCGGCGACGGCCAGCGGACCTCTTCCACAATTGCGGCCAGCGGCTCGGTCTCCAGTGCCCTGAGGGCGACGTGGATACCTTCCCTCATCCGCTCGACGTCCCACTGCTCGGCCAGGAAGTTCGACTCTATAGCGGGCCAGGCCAGCGGATCCGCGGACGTGGTCAGCAGCCGACCGCACGAAACGGGCCGCTCTACGACTGCAGCCAGTCCCATCATCAGCGCGCTGGGCACAAAGCCCAGGAACGAGAGCGGCTCCAGCTGCATGTCGTTGAACTCTGCGCTGCCGGCTGCTGTGTAGCGGAGAGTGGTCTGGATCAGGGGCACATCGGCCGGCTCTTCGTACACGTACTCAGCTCGCGGCGTAAACCCGACGATCGCCCCTGGGTGATCGAACACGCGCGCACCGACGCCCGGTCGATTGCTGATCGTGTCCAGCCCCAGGGAGTCAAGCGTTTGACGGTTGCCGATGCCGCTGCGTACGAGCAGCGGCGGGGTCATGATCGATCCGGCCGAGAGAACCACCTGCCGGCACTCGATCGTTTCGACTGCACCCTCGGTCATCACCTCGATGCCAACGACCTCGCCGTCGCGAAACACGACCCGCCGCACGTGGGTGTGCGGCCGGATTGTGAGATTCTCGCGTTGCCTTGCCGGAGGCAGATAACCCAGCGCAGTGCTGATCCGCCTGCCGTCCACCTTGTTCATCGGGTGGGGACCCCAGCCGGTCGTGGCCGGGTCGTTGTGATCCGGACACTCCGGATAACCCAGCTCGGCGAAGGCCTCCATCGAGGCCTTCTGAAACGGGACAAGCTCGCTGTCAGGGTAGCGCCTTATGGGGATCGGCCCGCCGTCCCCGTGCCACTCGTTGCGCACGTCGAGGTCCGTCTCGAGCCGTTTGAAGGCCGGCAGGCACTTCTCCCAGGTCCACTCCGGCCCGGCGATCGCCGCCCATTCGGCGTAGTCAGCCGGATCGCCACGCAAGGCGATGCACGTGTTGACCGCCGACGAGCCGCCAACCACCTTGCCGCGCGGCAGCGGAATGTCCGTCCGCGAATGGCTGTTTGGCTTATAGACGAAGCCCCAATCATGAGCCGTGTAAGAGTTGTTGTGACCGTTGAGCAGGTCAGAAGGCGTCTGATCGGCGGTCGCATAGTCGGGGCCGGCTTCAATCAGCAGAACCCGAATCGCGGGGTTTTCGGTGACGCGCGCAGCGATCACGCTCCCTGCGGAGCCCGCGCCGACGACGACGAGGTCATAGTCCATGCGTCCTTGAGGATCAGCGACCGACACGCGGACGACAATCTGCTTTGTCTATCCCACCGGAGAGCGAGGGATTAACCTTCCCACGTGCTGAAGACAATCGATCGCGTCCAGCTCGCGGTTCGTGACCGCGCGGCAGCCGAGGAGACTTTCACGTCCGTGCTAGGCGCTGAGAAGGTCGGCGAGGACAAACTCGACGCCTACAACGCCGAGCGCACCACCATGCAGGCCGGCACAAGCGAGTTCGAGCTGCTCCAGCCGCGGGGCAAAGGGCCTGTGGCCGCGCACCTCGACAAATGGGGCGAGGGACTCCTGGCAGCCGGTTTCTCAACCGCGGACATGACTGGGCTCGCCGCCCACCTCAGTGACGCGGGCGTCGAATGGACTGAAGAGGGCGATCAGCTCTTCATCGATCCGTCACAGACGAAGGGCATGCGCGTCGTGATTTCACCGCACGCGGAGCGTGAGCCAGTGGGCGTGATCAGCTTCCTCTACGAGGTCACTAACGTCGTTGCCGACTGGAAGGAGGCCGCCAACCTGTACGCCGACGCGTTCGGGCTCGATTACGCGCACTTCCACGAGCTGACCAGCGACCACTGGGGCTACAGCGGGATTCTTACCCTCTTCGACCCGCCGTCGAGGCTCGACCGGATCGAGATAACGCAGACCTTCGACAACGAGAAGGCAATGGGGCGCTTCCACCAGAAGCGCGGCGACAGCCTCTACATGTGCTACGTCGAGGCGCCCGACATCGACGAGATAGCCCGCCGTGTCGAGTCACGCGGCGGACGCTGGACGCGCGCCAACGGCAGCGGCCACGATAACGGCTTCATCCATCCCACAGCTCTCTGCGGGATGTTAATGGGAGTTAGTCGCCCGACCTACGCCTGGAACTGGTCGGGCCACCCCGAAATGGTCGCGCCCCTCTAGAAGGCCTGCGCCCCCCAGGGACCTGGAGACCAGCGGAGCATGCCGTCAAGACGCCCTACCGCGCCCGTCTTCAGCTCCTGGATCCGCCCGGCGTGCATCAGTGTCGTCGCTGTCACGCCGCCCATGTAGAGCGCGCCGAGGTCGGCGGCCGTCAGCTCAAGGTCAGCCGACGCCCTCGATGGCGCGCATCGCGCACCGTCGAGGCTGCCCTCCAGCTCGTAAGTCCCCTCGTTCCAGTCGCAGAACTGATCTCGCAGCTTGAAGACGATGTTGCCGTCCTCCTTATAGCGACGCCCGGACAGCGCCGACGGGACATCGACGATGCGCAACCAGTAGGCATCGCCGACCTTTCGGACAAGCCGGCGTGGGTCCGCCAGCATCCACGGAAGCGGATCGTCGAGCGGCCGCCGCTGCGCGGTGATCCGGTCGACAAGGTCGATGCCAAAGCAGAACTGCCAGAGCGCCGTGCTCGCCTCGTCAGTTGCGCCCATCAGCTCCACGATGTCGACGCTGCCGCGAGGCAGGCCATCCTCCCAGTCGCCACCGGTCTTGTAGATCGCGTAGCCGTCGACCCCGTCGGCCGTCTCGTAGACCACGTAGAAGTTGTCCTTCATCTCTGGCCGCGGGTTCGGGTCGAGGCCGAAGAGGCGCTTCCACCAGTGCTCGTTGCGGTCCGTAAAGCCGGGCCGGACCTGCCGCAGGCGATCCCAGACGGTGGGCGCGAGCTCCAGGCCCTCGTCCTTGCTGACGAAGCGCACCTGCCCGCTGAGGCTCGGTGTCTCACGAAAGCGCGCATGCTCACGCTCGATCGACCACGTTTCGCCCTGGATGGCCAGCCCGTAGCCGAAGCGCCCGTAGATGATCGACTCCGATGCCCACAGCGCAGCCAACGGCTCGCCGCGCTCCTTGATGTCGTCCAGCTCGCCGCGCATCAGGCCCGTGAGGATGCCGCGGCGCCGGTGCGTCGGCTGCACGCCGACCCAGGTAACGCCCGCAGTCGGCAGCATCGCGCCGGGGACGGTCATCTCGAACGAGTAGATGCCTGACGTCGCGACGATGTTGCCGTTGTCGATCGCGGCAATGCTGCGATCCCACTCGAAGAGTTTCAGATAAGAGGGCTCAGCACCTTCCTCCAGCGGGGTCGGGTGATAGCTGAACGCGCGGCTATTGGCGCGCTGAAAGTCGGCAAACTCCTCGAGCGTGATGGGCCGGTATTCAATGCTCACAGAAGGGCATGGTAAGGGAGTCACCGCAACGAGGCTTAAGATCGCCCTATGAAGCAGTGGGAGAAAGAGTCGCCGCCCTTCGTTCACGGCCAGGAGAGCGGCTTCGGGACGCTAGACCAAGTGCCGCAAGATCCCAGCGACCCGGCAGGCTACCAGCAGATCGAGGAGGACACTGTTAGCCGGATTCCGCGCGGGCCGCAGTGGTTCCGGCGAATCCCATTCCCGCTGCTGCTACTCGCTGGCGTCGCAATACCGGTTGCCCTCATGCTGGGCAACTCACGACGCCGTCGGCGCCGCGCTGTTCGCTGGTAGAGCGCTCCACAGCCTACCCTCGATCCATGCTCCAAAGATTCTTGATAGCCGTTGCTGCTATTGGCCTGCTCGTGGTCGCCTGCGGTGACGACGACGATGACGATTCCGATACCCCCCAGGAAGAAGAAGCCGCCGAAGACGGCGACGACGGTGGTGACCCCTGCCCGGGCGAGGACCAGGAAGGCGATGGCGATGAGGCCGCGTCCGGAGACACGGTCCGCATCGAATACTGCGGGACGCTCGACGACGGAAGCCAGTTCGACTCATCGCTCGAAGAGGGTCGCGACCCACTCGAGTTCACGCTCGGCGCCGGCGAGGTTGTACCGGGCTTCGACGAGGCTGTAACTGGCATGCGCGTTGGCGAGCGCAAGACGGTCACCATCCCAGCCGACCAGGCCTACGGAGAACCGGATCCTGAACGGATCCAAGAAGTGTCCATCGAGCAGTTCGGCGGCGAAGTCCCCGAGGTTGGCTCGCAGGTCCAGGCGTCGAACGGCGCGACCGGCACGATCCTCGAGGTGACGGACACCACAGTAACCGTGGACTTCAACCACCCTCTCGCCGGCGAGGACCTCACCTTCGAGATAGAACTGGTCGAGATCGTCTAATAACTGCCGCCTCCGTTACCAGCGCCCGAACTACTGAAACAGATTTCATCTGAATCAGCGCGACCCGCGTGCCGATTATTCGTTTGTAAAAGTAGCGTGTTGGCCTGAGCCCCACCGCACGAAATCCTGACCAGGAGCGAGTATGAAGGCTCTCCTCACGGCCTGCGCCGCGGTAATGATCAGCGTAGTTATCGGCCTCTCCGCCGGCACCAGCGTTGACGCTGCGACTTCCCCACCACAGACCCAGAGGTTGTCAGAACCCACTGACCTGAGAGCGTCGATCTGGTCATCGACCGAAAAACAGGTGCTGAGCCTGCACAACCAGGCACGAACCAGCCGGGGACTTGGCGCACTGAGCGGCACCAACGCCCTGGGCAAAGCGGCTGCCCGGCGCTGCAGCGAAATCATCTCGCGGTTCAGCCACACACGACCGAACGGCAGCTCGTGGTCGACCGTGCTTGGCCAGTTCGGCATTAGCTATGGTATCGCCGGCGAGAATATCGCCTATGGCTACTCAAGCCCCAGCAGCGTGCACAACGCCTGGATGAACTCGACCGGCCACCGCAACAATATCCTCCGCAGTTCGTTTAGATATGCAGGGGTTGGCCACTGCACCAGCGGCGGCACCAACTACTGGGTCGTACTCTTCACCGGCTAGGCGCTCTTGCCGGCTGAAGAAACGAACAGGAGGGCGGTTATTCCGCCCTCCTTCTTTGTCAGTGGCGTCGCCGGGGCGGTGGCGCAGCAGGCTGGCGCGATACAGCCTGGTTGGTTGACGGTTTATCCCCGCTCAATGAACGCAGCCAGCGACGGACGGCTTCGCCGAGTTCACTAAGGCGCGGGCCGAGGAAACGAAAGGGCCAGAGAATCAGGTCCTTGAAGATCAGAAACGCGGCCGCCAGGGCAAAGATCACGCCCAGTGAGCCGAGCCAGTACGGAGTCGCGTCGGTCACTGATAGGGCGGCCAATAGCGACCACGCCATTACCAGGACGGCAGCGCACGCCGAACCCGCGATGAGCAGTGTTGCCGTCCTGCCGCCCATCGTCGGATTCTATCTGCTGGCATCCTCGCAAGTTATCGACTTGCAACACGCGGAGATCAGACGGCAACAAGTTTGTTCTAACCCGTACCTAGGCTGCCGGTCAGAGATCAGGAAGGAACTGAGATGGCAGAGGAAGCGCGTGTTGTCGGAGAGGCGATCCAGGTGGTCTCCGAGCTCCTGGACAGCAAGAGCCGTCGCGCCCGGATCTGCGGATGCGGATCCTGCAAGACTGAGGCCCAGTCATTCAGCGAATGGCTGGCCGGCCCGCCGACACCTACTCCGCCGATGCGCGAGAGCTGGTGGAAGTAAGGCACTAGAGTCGCATCTCGCTCGAGTGGCCCGGGAACAACTTCGCGTCGGGATTGATGAACGTGGCCGCCCTGTTAGCGGCCAATGCGCCCTGCGCGAAACCTGTAACGATCAGACTTAGAGGTTCGTTCCCCTCGACAGCCGCTATATCGCCGGCGGCATACACGCCGGGGAGATTGGTTTCCTGTAGACAATTCACCTTCAGATGACGGTTGCCCTGCATTTCCATGCCCCAGGCAGCGATCGGACCCAGTGACGCCTTGAACCCGATGTTGACGAGGATCGCGTCGACCTCCATCTCACGCTCCTCACCGGTCTTGTTGTTGTAGATCGTCGCGCCCGAGACGAAATCCTCACCGTGGGCTCGCTTCAGCTCCCAGAAAGTCATCAGCGGGATGTCGGTCAGGCGGAGCTCGGCAAGGCTGGCCTCGTGTGCCCGGAACTGATCGCGTCGGTGAATCAAGACGATGGATGATGCCCAGTCCTTCAGATTCAGGCACCAGTCAACAGCCGAATCGCCACCGCCGACGATCAGGATGCGCTTGCCCCTCAGCTTCCGCTTGTCCTGGACGAAGTACTCCACACCTTTGCCTTCCAGGTGCGCGACCCCCGGCTTGTCCAGCTTGTTAGGTGTGAAGGCGCCAATGCCTGCCGTTATCAGGACCGTTTTCGAGAAGTGCGTCTGCGTGTCCGACTGCAGGCACCAGACGTCGCCGCCCTCCATCTGTCGCCTGTCGAGGATCTCTATGCGCTCGTCAAGGCAGACCGTCGGGGTGAAGTGAAAGCCCTGCAACTCGAGCTGAGAGACGAGGTCCTTGGCCAGGACCTTGGTGTGACCCGGCACGTCGTAGATCAGCTTCTCCGGGTACAGCACGGCCAGCTGGCCGCCCACCTGCGGCAGCGATTCGATGACCTTGGTCTTCAGGCCGCGCATTCCGGCATAGAATGCGCTGAACAGCCCGGTGGGACCGGCGCCAATGATCGTCAGGTCGTACAGTTCATCGGGCATGCGTTCACTCGCGGTTGAATGGGACACTCCGATTCTACGGCGCTAGGTTCATCACCCTGGCGCGCTGCTGTTGCTAGTCTGCCGTCGAGGTTGTCTTGAAAGCCGACACGCGGACCCAACTGCGGAACCACATGGCCGCCGCGTATACGCGCGCCGCTCCGCGCTACGAGCGGCACGTCCTGCCCGTCTTCTTGCCTATGGCGCGGACCCTCGTTGAAGCCCTGGCCGTTCCCTCGAGGGCACGTGTGCTCGACCTGGCGAGTGGTGGAGGCGCCGTCCTGGACGCCCTGCGGATGACATCATCTACCTCGCTTGTAGTGGCTGGCGACTTTGCCGCCGGCGCACTTGCATCAGCCCGGCGGCGTCATCCGGAGGTCGACTACGTCCTGCTGGATCTGGAGACCAAATTGCCCTTCGCTGACCACTCTTTCGACATCGTTACCTGCAGCTTCGGGCTCAATCACCTGGCCGACGCTGGGTCCGCGCTCCGGCGTTGCCGCGCTCTGATCAAGGGCGATGGGCGCGTGGGCTTTACCTCATGGGAGGAGTCGAGCGCTTCTCCACTCGGTGACCTCTACGACGATGCGGTCGAGGAACTCGTTGGTAAAAACGAACTCGAGTGGGAGCCCCAGTTCGACGAGATGATCGAGGACGCGCTCACAGCGTTGAGGACCAGTAAGGGAATAGGGAAGCTTCTCATTGCGGCCGGCTACGAGTCATTTTCCGTCTCGCGACACGAGCTGGAGTTCAGCTTTGCTTCGCCGCGAGACTACGTGGACTACCGGCTGGCCTGGGGCACTGATGCCGAGCTGGTGTCGCCCCTCGGCCCGGAGGCCGGCAAGATCATCACCGAAGCGTTGCAGCCGCGGGTCATCAAGGAGACGCCCCTCTCCTGGACGCGCAACTATTTCGTCGCAGTTGGCGGTTAGTGTCCGCCCGCCAGGGTTCAGCCAATCGAGCCGATCAGGATCCGGCCCATGAACTGCAGGAGCAGCATTGCCACGATGGGCGAGATGTCAAACATGCCAAGCCGGGGAATGATGTTGCGCAGCGGCGCCAGGATCGGCTCAGTGATCTCGATCAGGAATGTGAAGACCGGGTTCGAATTGGTGTATGGGTTGATGAACCAGGACAGTAAGATTCGGGCGAGAATCGCGAACGACAGAACCTGAAGGAGGATGAAAACAAAGGTCGCGAGGAAGTCTATCTTTCGCCTCCGGCGCCCAGCTGCATCGACTTCTTCCAGGCAGCTTCCACTGCCTCAACGATAGCCGCTCGTACACCCATCCGCTCCATGATCAACAGGCCCTCGGCGGTGGTACCGCCGGGCGACGTGACCTGGTTGCGCAGCACCGCCGGATGTTGCTCCGTCGCCTCGGCGTAGCGCACCGAGCCGAGGAACGTCTGGTAGGCCAGCCGGGCAGCAACCTCGCGGCGGAAGCCGATATGCACGCCGGCGTCGATAAAGGCCTCGATCAGCAGGTAGATGAACCCCGGCCCGCTGGCTGACAGTGCCGTCGCCATGTCGATGTACTTTTCGTCTTCGACGAAGATCTGCTGGCCCAGGGCTTCCAGCAACGACTCCGTCATGTGCCGGTCGGACTCGGGCACGCTATCCGTACATGTCCAGACCGACATCGCCTCGCGGACGTAGGCAGGAGTGTTGGGCATCACCCGGACGATCTTCGGGATCCGTAGATAGTCCCGCAGCGTCGCTATCTTGACGCCGGCCATGCAGGAGATGACGAGTTGACCATCGAGCGCGTGGACCACGTCTGTAGCAGCGGCCTGGAACTCCTGCGGCTTCACGGCGAAGAAGATTACGTCCGCCGACTCGACTGCGGGCCCAGCACTTTCCATGACCTCGACCGAGTACGTGGCGGCCAGGTGCTCACGGCGATGGGGCTGGATCTCGGCTACACAGATGTCGCCCGCCGTTACCACCTCCGCCCCAAGCACACCTGAGACGAAGGACTCACCCATGAAACCACCGCCAACCAGTGCGATCCTCATCCGCTTCGCTGCCCGAACAGCACGCGGCCGAGGCGGACGCAGGTCGCGCCCTCCTCGACGGCGATCTCGAAGTCGTTGCTCATGCCCATAGATAACTCTTTCAACCCATTGGCCTGCGCGATTTCGCGGAGGCTGCGGAAAACTCTCCTGACAACGTCATCCTCGGCAAGGGGCGCCACGGTCATAAGTCCGATCGGGTTCAAATGCGGCAGCCGCGACACAGCAGCAAGCACCTTGCTGACATCGTCGGGAGCGAAGCCTTGCTTGCTTTCCTCGCCGCCTACGTTGACTTCCAGGTAGACGTCGAGCGTCCTCTGCGCTCGCTGATCCAGGGCCTCGGCCAGCCTCACCGAGTCAAGAGACTGGAGTATAGCAAAGTGCTCCAGCGCATCTCTGACCTTGTTGCGCTGTAGGTGGCCCACGAGGTGCCACCGTGGTGGCGTCATCCCGCTCCTCTCCGCCCACCTGGCAATGGCCTCTATCTTCGGAATTGCCTCCTGCACTCGGTTCTCTCCAACCTCGTGCAAACCGGCTGCGAGGACGTCAACAATAGTCTCGACCGGAAAGGTCTTGGTCACCGCGAGGACGGTGATCGCATCGCCATCCCGGCCGCTACGCTCGGCGGCCAGCGCAATGCGCTTTCGCACGTCGGCAACCGCCGCCGCTATCTCTTGAGCGCTCACAGCGGTAGGTTATCAGCGCACCCTCAGACCAGGAGCGAAGCGTGGCGGACGTAACATCGCGACTCGAGCGCAACACACAGGTGACCACTTCGGACGACTGGGAGAAGCGCCGCCCACGACTCGAATCGCTGATCAAGCCCCTGCTCGAGAAGCAAGCCGGCTTCAAGGGGATCGACATCCAGTGGAGCGATGGGCGCCTGGTCGAAATCACCAGCTGGGACAGCGAAGAGAACTGTCGCAATTACATTCGCAACGGCGGCGCGGCCACAGTCGCGACCTACGCAGACCAGGCGGTCCCCACCGCCGCCTACCCTAACGGCACCTGGGTCCGCAGCAACAGCTTCTAGCGCTCTTAGTTAACGGTGTAACTCACTAAGCTGAGCCTGTGAGCCTCCGCTTATGACAACCACAGCGCCTGCCTCCGGGCTCGAAGGCGTCGTCGCCAGCTCCACCGCCATCTCCTCGATCGAGGATGGCGCCCTTCGCTATCGCGGCTACCGCATCGAAGACCTCGCCCGGCACGCTGGTTTTGAAGAGGTTGTAGCGCTTCTCTGGGACGGCGAACTTCCCAACGCCCAGCAGATTCAAACCATCAGAGGCGAACTCGCTGCAGCCTATCGGCTGCCAGAGCTAACCGAGCGCTTTCTACGCCGCATCCCGCCGACGGGCGACGGCAGCGATCCCATGGCGTTCCTACTGGCAGCCATTGCACTCATGGCGATCGGCGAGCCCGAGGCAGACGATCGTTCCAGCGAGGCCAGCCGGCGCAAGGCCATCCGCCTGACAGCCGCGATGCACACAGCCGTGGGTGCGATGTCGCAGGCTCTCTACAGCCGCCAGCCTGTGCCAGCGGACCCGTCGCTATCGATCGCTGCCGATCTGCTCTGCATGGTGCGCGGCGAGCCGGCCCCGCCAGAGGCCGTACGCGCGCTCGATGTCGCTCTAGTCCTTCACGCCGACCATGA
>DASTBR010000172.1:0-4885 GCA_035711945.1 Dehalococcoidia bacterium | reverse complement strand
CAGGAGGTCGTAGGCGAGGAGCAGGTCGACCAATTGAAGCTGCGCAACCTCAAGACAAACGAAGAGTCGACGCTCGACGTGTCGGCGATCTTCATCTTCATCGGGCAGACGCCGAACACGGACTTCGTCAAAGACCTGGTCGAGCGCGACCCGATGGGCCACATCCTCGTCAACGAATGGATGGAGACCGGTGTGTCCGGACTGTACGCTGCGGGCGACGCCCGCCAGAACGCCGCGCGCCAGGTGGCAAGCTCGGTTGGTGACGGAGTCACCGCAGCGATCCGCGCCGAGCACTACCTATCGGATCACTACAAGGAGTAGCGCTTGTCGCTGGAAGAGCCGCCGCCCGCCGCATCGACCGAGTGGCGCGGGATCTGGTTTGGAGTCTGCGTGGCCATCATCATCGCCTCAGCGCTTCTGCTGACCGATGCGATGGAGGCGGTGCCAGCTTCCATCGTCGGTATCTTCAGCGGCATCGCCTCCGGAGTCATCTTTCAGCGCTTCCTGCAACGTCACGGCGAGAGTTAGTTCCCAGCCTTTCCCGAGGAGGTACAGCATGGTCCGCCCGTTCCGATTCAGTTGCCGCATGCCCGATCTTTCAGGTGATACAGCCAGCTGGCGCGACAGCCTAAGGAAGATCGAGGACTCAGGATTCTCGACAGTGGCCGTGCCCGACCACTTCACCCAGGGATCTGTATGGGAACCGTTCGTGACGCTGATGGCAGCGGCGGGCGCCACGTCGACCCTGCGCCTTCTGCCGCTGGTGGCGGGTAACGATTACCGGCATCCGGTAATGCTCCACAAGGCCGCCGCGACGGTTGAGGCGCTGTCAGACGGCCGCCTGGAGCTGGGCATCGGCGCCGGCTGGATGATCAGTGACTACGAGGCGGCGCACATCCCCTACGACGAGCCGGGGGTACGTGTGAGCCGCATGGAAGAGAGCGTACAGATCGTCAAGGGACTTTTCGGCGAAGAGCCGCTGACCTTCGAGGGGCGCCACTACAACATCTCGGCGCTCGATGGGACGCCGAAGCCAGTTCAGAAGCCCCACCCGCCGATCGTGATCGGCGGCGGCGGGCAGCGAGTCCTCGGCATCGCTGCCCGTGAGGCTGACATCATCAGCGTCAACGCCAACCTCAAGGACGGCGCAGTCGGGCCGGGCGCGGCGCAGAGCATGAGTCCCGAGGAGACTGACAAGAAGCTGGGCTGGGTCAAAGACGCTGCGGCAAAGTCGGGACGCTCGATGGACGAGATCGAGTTGCAGGCCGGCGTCTTCATGATGAACGTGACCGACTCGAAGGATGAGGCCAAGACCGCCAAGCAGAACCTGGCGGCGGCGTTCGCGGTCGAGTTCGAGGAGGTTGGCGACTCCCCGGCAGTGCTGATCGGCAGCGTCGACGAGTGTGTCGAAAAGCTGCAGGAGCGCCGCGAGCGCTGGGGAATGAGCTACTTCAACCTGCCCGATCCCGTAGCCGCCGCGCCGATCGTCGAGAGGCTGGCCGGCACCTAGCCCGTACCGTGAGGCTGCCCGTCGGGCTGATCCTCCTAGGGGTCGCGTCAGCGGCCGTCTACCTGTACCTGACAGTCGAGGCATCATTCCTCGAGCACTTTCCGGGCCCTGGCTTCACCTACGAGCACTTCCGGCTCTACGGACCAGACTTCGAGGAGCGGGCGGCGCTTCTGCTCACCGCCAGCGCTGCGCTCTTCGGCCTGTTCGCCCTCGCTCTCTGGCTCCTGCGGAAGCCGGTCGAGCCAGGGCCGGCGGTCGTCGTGATCGGCGGTGGCGCTGCGGCGTTCGCGGCGATCCTGGCGTTCATGTACCCACCCCTGGCGGTGGACTTCGTGCACAACGTTTCTGATGCGCGGACCTTCTGGGAGTTCGGCGACAACCCGCTAGTCACGCCACCCAATGCGCATCCCTTTCCTATCAGTCAGCCTTACGGCGGGCAGCCTGCGCCCTACGGGCCACTCTCCTTTCTCCTCTTCTTCCCGGTGGCTTTCTTCGGGGATGAGATCGAGCTGGCGCTGCACTTCCTGAAGTTCTACGTCAGCCTCTACTATCTGGCGTCGGCGCTGCTCATCTTCCTCATTGCGCGACGGCTGACGCCCGGCCGCGAGGTCTTCGCACTTGCGCTCTACGCCTGGAACCCCTTCGTGGTGCTGCACGTGGCAGGCAACGGGCACAACGACGTGATCATGTTCTTCTTTGTCCTGCTCGCGCTATGGCTGCTGATCAACGGTCAGTGGCGGTACGCGATCCCCGCGCTGGTGGCGTCGGTGCTTGTCAAGTACGCGTCGCTAATCGCCCTTCCGCCGTTCTTGCTCGCTGCGTTCCTGATGGCGGAGGACCGCAATGCTTTCTGGCGGGAGACGGTCATCGGCGGGGCGCTGGCCGGATTGCTGGTGCTCGTCACCCTCGGGCCGTTCTGGGAGGGCATTGACACCTTCGACTACGTGCGCGACCAGCAGGACAAGTTCGTTACCTCGACGCCAATCCTCGTCAGCCGGCTGCTTAGCGCGATCCCGGGCGTGGCGATCGCCGCGGCCGGCGATATCGCGCGCTGGCTGGGCACCGTCGCCTTCCTCGCGGTTTACCTGGCGTTGCTCGCCTGGCTCTGGCGGGCAAAGGGCGCGTACCTCGCGCTGGTCGGGTGCGTCGCGGGGGCCATGCTGGCCCTGAACCTGCTGGCTCTCACCTGGTTCCGGCCGTGGTACCTGCTGTGGCCGCTGACGCTGTTGCCCCTGCTGCCGGGGCGCTGGCCCGTGGCGCTGATCTTCGCGATCTCGGTCCCGGCGATGCAGGCCGACGTGGCCGAGATCTACACCTACAACGCGGACTGGCTGCGCGAGAAGGAGCTGGCGCAGGCGGCGGTACAAGTTGTCCCGACATTCGGACCCGCGGTCGCGGTGCTCGTGGCGTGGTGGTTGAGCCGAGATCGCTTCGTCGCGCTAGAGACAAAGTCGGAGCCCGGCTAGCCTTTAAGTCCTCGCGGGAGTGGATGGGACCCGGTGGTCTCCGCAGTCTTCAAAACTGTATGCGCCGGCGTTAGCGCGTCGACGGGTGGGTTCGACTCCCTCGCACTCCCGCCAATTCCTCCTATAGTCGGCCGAGCCTCGCCCAGAGCGTTTTACGATCGACTTATGGCGAGGCTGCCTGAAGCGGAGACGGCGGCTCCACGCGTGCCGGAAAACCCTACGCTGGACAAGCTCAGGGGCGCGGCCGCGGGTTGCGAGGCGTGTGCCCTGCACCTGACCGGCACGCAGACAGTCTTCGGCGAGGGGCCGAAGCGGGCGAAGGTGATGATGGTCGGCGAACAGCCCGGCGACTACGAGGACCGGGTGGGGCAACCGTTCGTCGGGCCCGCCGGCAAGCTGCTCGACCGGGCGCTGGAGGACGCCGGAATCGACCGCTCGAAGGTCTACGTGACCAACGTGGTCAAGCATTTCAAGTGGACCGCCAAGGGCAAGAAGCGGATCCACAGTACTCCCAACATGCGGGAGATCCGCGCCTGCCGGCCGTGGCTGGATAGCGAGATCAACCTGGTTGAGCCGGATGTGCTCGTCGCACTCGGTGCAACCGCGGCGAAGGCGCTGTTGGGCAGCGACTTTCGCGTGACGACGCACCGCGGCGAGTTCGTCGAGTCGGACCTGGCGCCGTTGGTGATGGCTACGGTTCACCCTTCGTCGATCCTGCGGGCGGAGGACGAAGAACGTGACCAGCAGATGGCTGCCTTTGTGGCCGACCTGGCGAAGGTCGCGGATGCCGAACGGCAGCTCCATTAGGTGCCATAATTGGTCTCTATCGATATTGGCGCAGCAAACTTGAGGTAGAGGCCATGACCATTCAGACCAGCGCCGCCCAGGACGCCCGTAACGAGGCCGCAAAAACGGGCGACAGCCTGACGATCACCGATAACCGCACCGGGAAGAGCTACGACGTCCCGATCAGCGACGGCACTATCCGCGCTACGGACCTAAGGCAGATCAAGGTCTCCGACGAGGACTTCGGTCTGATGACCTACGACCCTGCGTTCATGAATACGGCGTCGTGCCGCAGCGCCATCACCTATATCGACGGCGATGAGGGGATTCTTGAGTACCGCGGCTATCCCATCGAGCAGCTGGCCGAGAAGAGCACCTACCTCGAAACCGCGTATCTGCTGGTCAACGGCAAACTTCCCTCCCAGTCCGAGCTGGACCAGTGGAAGCACGATATCACCTTTCACACGATGGTCAACGAGAAGCTGAAGGAGCTGTACGACGGTGTGCGCTACGACGCGCACCCGATGGGCATGCTGATCTCGGCGGTCGGAGCGCTTTCAACCTTCTACCCCGACGCCCGAAACATTCACGACGCCGAAGTGCGGCAGATCAGCATTATCCGCCTGATCGCGAAGACCCCCACGCTGGCCGCGATGGCCTATCGCCACATGCTAGGCCTGCCCTACATCTACCCGGACAACGACCTGTCATTCTCGGGCAACTTCCTGAGCATGATGTTCAAGATGGTCGAGCCGCGATACGAGACGAACAAGAATGTCGAGCAAGCGCTCGACGTTTTGTTCATCCTGCACGCCGACCACGAGCAGAACTGCAGCGCGAACGCCATGCGGGCGGTGGGCAGCTCTCAGACTGACCCCTATTCGGCAGCAGCGGCGGCGATCGCGGCGCTCTATGGACCGTTGCACGGAGGCGCCAACGAGGAAGCACTGCGCATGCTGCGCGGAATCGGCACGGTGGACAAGATTCCCGACTTCATTAATAAGGTGAAGGCCGGCGAAGGTCGGTTGATGGGCTTCGGCCACCGCGTGTACAAGAACTTCGACCCGCGCGGCAAGATCATCAAGCGCATGGCCGACCAGGTCATGGCTGAGACCGGCCGCAA
>DASTBR010000171.1:0-4719 GCA_035711945.1 Dehalococcoidia bacterium | reverse complement strand
CGGGTACGAGGCGGGTGAACACCTCGGACGAGCCAGGGGTCACAGTAGCCGGCGCCACGTCAAGGAAGAGAGTCGGCGCGGCGATCTGCGCGCTCGTGGCCGCGAGATTCAGGCCGGCAAATGACTCCTGCAGCTTTCCGTACTCAGCCCAGTTCACCTGATCCCTTATGGCGCCAACAACCCTATCGAGGAGGCCCTTCGATGCTCCAGGCATCGTACGAGCCATCAGGCCATACGCTCCATCGGGCCGGAAGTGGTCGTTATAGGCTGCCATTGCCGCATCGGCAGTAATGCTAAGGCCGAGTGCGCGGAGGGTCGCAGGTGGCGGAAAGAGACCGACCATAGTGAGTGTGGCAACATCCCGGCGTCCGCCGAGCGCAAGCAGCGCGAATGACCCTGCGGTTGCCGAGAACACTACAACGTGACAATTGGGCGAGAGGGCGGCCCTCAGGACGTCGGCGTAAGCTCGAGCGTTAGCTGGGGCAACTGGCCCACCCTTAATGCTCGGCCACACAAATTGGTCTACCGCGAATCGCGCACGAAACTCGCGAAGCGCCGCTTCATTCGCCGGGATTAGCTCACAGCTGGCCGGTGATAGGTACGGCGCGGTCACAAAGAGAAGTCTTGGGGTTTCCGCTGACTCTGCCGGCGCCATGCCCTCGGTCTCGGGTGAGCCTAGACGAAGAGAACCTGCGCCGCTTCGTCGGCGACTTCGTAGATAGGCGCGGGATAGAGCCCGATGACCATGACGAAGAAGCCCAGGACGAGGATCGAACCATACATCACTGGCTGAACCGGCAGCTTCGATAGATCCGGTGCGCTCTCGATGTACATCTGACGGATGACGATCAGGTAGTAGTAGAGCGAGATGAAACTGCCTGTGACGCCTAGCACCGCCAACCAGAGCAGGTCCTCCTCTACGGCCACCTGGAAGAGGATGAACTTCGTCAGGAATCCCGCGAAGAGCGGCATGCCGGCCAGCGAGAAGAGCGCCACCGACATCATCAGCGCCAGGAAGGGCGAGCGCTGCGCCAGCCCGGCGAAACCCGAAATCTCCTCTTCGCCCGTCTCGTTGAAGTAGGCGATGATGCAGACGAACAGCACCAGGTTCGTCGCCACGTACCCCGCAAGGTGCAAAAGCAGAGCTCCCGCTGAATCCGGCGAGAGCGCCGCGATCGCGATCAACATGTAGCCGACCTGCCCAATGCTCGAATAGGCGAGCAGGCGCTTGATATTCGTCTGGCGTAGCGCCACCAGGTTCCCCAGGACAATCGAGCCCGCGGCCAGGGCAGCAACCATCCAGCGCCAGTCGTCGATGATCGGCATGAAGGCTCCCGAGAACAGCCTGAGGAACCAGGCGAAACCCGCTGCCTTCGAAGCTGCCGATATGTACGCAGTGATCGGCAGGGGCGCCCCCTCGTACGCGTCCGGCGTCCAGGCGTGGAACGGGAAGGCAGCAACCTTGAAGCCCAACCCGGCGATCAACAGGGCCATTCCCATCAGCATCCCTGTCTCGATGTCTGCGATGTCGCCCGACAGTCCCGAGGAAACCTCGGCATACGTTGTACTCCCGGTCACGCCGTAGATCATCGAGATGCCGTAGAGCAAAATTGCCGAGCTGAACGCGCCGAGCAGAAAGTACTTCAGGCTGGCCTCACTGGAGCGCAGGTCAGTCCGCGACCAGCCCGCAAGGACATAGAGCGAGAAACTGAGCAGCTCTAACGAGATGTAGGCCGTGAGCAGCTCACGCGCCGCCGCCATATAGATCGCGCCGATCGTCGAGAGGATGAGCAGCCCGTAGTACTCGCCGGGATGGGAGAGGCTCTGATCGAGATAGCGCATCGAGGCGAGGATTGTGAAGAACGTGATCAGGCAGAAGAAGACGCGGAAGAAGGTTGTGTAGTCGTCGACTGCCAGCAAGCCGCCGAAGCTGTCGTCGAAGTCGATGTAGAAGAGGGACAAGGCTCCAGCAGCCAGAACGCCGGCCGCCGCAATCCATCCGACCAGGTGATAGGCACGAAAGCGACTCTCTCGAGGAAGGAAAAGGTCAACGGCCACGACTACAGCAGCCCAAATCGCCAGCAGGAACTCGGGAATGAGCAGGGAGTAGTCGTAGTTCACGACTCGATTCCCGGGAAGACGCCTACCGTGCTCGATATGCGGTCAACGAACGGATCTGGCCAGAGGCCCATGAAGAGGATCATCGCGACGAGCAACGTGGCGCCCATGACCTCGGTTGGCCGCATATCCGGCAGGCCATCCCAACGCTCGTTGAAGGGACCAAAGAAGGCCATCGCCAGCATGCGCAGGATGTAGGCGGCCGTGATCGTCGCCGTTATCACGGCAAGGACTCCAGCCCACTCGTAGTCCTCAAACAGGCCGACGAAGATATGGAACTCGGCGACAAAACCCGACAAACCGGGTAAGCCGAGCGACGTTAGCCCAGCGATCGCCATGAAGCCGGCAATCAGCGGTAGCGACTTCGCCAGGCCGCCGAAGCGCGTCATATCACGGATGTGCGCCTCGTCGTAAACTGACCCGACCACGGCGAAGAAGAGGGCCGTCATCACGCCGTGCGAGAACATCTGCAGGACGGCGCCGTTGACACCGATCTCGTTGAGAGTGGCGAGGCCGATGAGCACGTAACCCATGTGGCTGACGCTGGAGTAACCAATCATGTACTTCAGGTCTCGCTGCCCGAACGCCGAGACAGCCCCATAGAGCGCGCCGATGATGCCGACGACGAGCAGCGCCGGCATCCAGAATGCGGCGCCGACCGGAAACAGGTAGATCCCCACGCGTAGAATGCCGAACGCACCGAGCTTCATCAGCACACCGGCGTGGAGCATCGACACCGCGGTCGGCGCCGCCACATGGCCATCCGGCGACCAGGTGTGCAGCGGCCACATGCCGGCGAGGGTGCCGAAGCCGATCAGGAAGAGCGGGAAGACGGCCTTCTGGAAGTTCTCGTCATACTCGACGCTGCCGAGGGTCGGCAGGTCGAAGGTGCCCAGGTTGGCCTCCACAAATACCGTAAAGATGCCAACAAAGATCAGCACGCTGCCGCCGACCAGCATCAGCGTTAGCTTCATCGCCCCGTATTCCTTCGTCCGCAGGAACGTTCCGAAGTCGGTCGAGCTTCCCCAGATGCCGATCAGCATGTACATCGGCAGCACAGCCACCTCGTACCAGAAGAAGAAGACGAACAGGTCCTGCGCACCGAACACCCCAAAGACGCCCGAAGACAGGACAAAGAGCAGGATGAAGAAGTCCTTGTTGCGCTCCTTGATCTTCAGGGAGACCAGGACCCCCGCGAACGTGACGACCCCATTGAGAAGGAAGAGCGGCGCGGCAATACCGTCGACCGCGAAGTGGAGAGTGATCCCGTCCTCGCCGAGGATCCCGATGTTCTCCAGCCAGTCAAAACGTTGCTGGAACTGGAGACCGCCGTCCTCCCAGTCGTAGAAAGCAAAGATCCCGGCCGAGATAACGAACACAGCAAGCCCGGCGACTACCGCCACGGCGCGAACCAGGTTCGGCCTGCGCTGGGGGACCAGGATCAGCAGGAAAGCGGCCCCCAGCATGACGACGATCGTGGAGATTACCGCGTAGTCTTCGAGGAAGTCGTTCACCTGGACCCCTGAGTCCTCAACCCGTAACCGCCACCAGCGCGATGGTCGCAAGGACAACCACGCCGAGGATTATGTAGAGCGCGTAGTTCGGCAGGACGCCGGTTTGCTGGTACTTCAGACGCTCACCGGCAAAGCGCGCCAGCAGCCCGCTGCCGTTAACGCCGGTGTCGTTAACCACGACCCTGTCAAACCAGGCGACCAGCCCGGCGGCGCCGATCATCACGTAGTTAATGGCCGCCTGGTAGACCTCGTCGATGTAGAACTTGTTGCGGACCAGCGAGGCCATCTCGGGCGCTATCTTCTCGACGGCGGCGGCGCGTCTCCCCGTCGGATACCAGAAGTAGAAGGCCAATAGGATCCCCAGCAGCGCGGCAGCCGTCGAACCGGCGGCGAGGAGGAAGTCGAAGTCGAAGGCCTCGGGCTCCTCGAAGTAAAGGAACTCGCCGAAGCCGCCCGGGAATCCCAACGCCTCGCCGACTTCAGTGAAGACCACAAAGCCCGCGACAACGGTGAGTACGCCAAGCAGGAGCATCGGCAGCATCATTAGCGGTCCGGGTTCGTGCGCGTGGTCGTAGACCTCTCGCTCGCGCGGCTCGCCGAGGAAGGTCAGGATCCAGATCCGCGCGATGTAAACGCCAGTGATCACCACGCTCCCGAGGACAAGCGCAAAGAGCACCGGCCCACGCTCATCGAGAAGCACGTGCAGCACCTCGTCCTTGGCCCAGAATCCTGACAGTGGAAACACCCCGGCCATCGCCAGGGTGCCGGTTGCGAAGAGCACAGCCGTCAGCGGCATTTTCCGCCAGAGCCCGCCAAGCTCCATCGCATCCTGTCGGTCCGTCGCGTGCAGTACGGAGCCTGCGCTCAGGAACAACAGCGCCTTGAAGAACGCGTGGGTGAAGAGGTACAGCATCGCCGCCGTGATGCCGTGAACGCCGCAACCCAGGGCGACGAACATCAGGCCAAGCGAGTTCAGTGTTGAATAGGCCACGACGCGTTTGACGTCGGTCTGCAGAAGGCCGATGAGCGCCGACATTAGGGTCGTGATGATGCCGATGACCAGGACGAAATCGACCACACCCGGCGC
>DASTBR010000170.1:0-6026 GCA_035711945.1 Dehalococcoidia bacterium | reverse complement strand
GCACGAGCTTGACACCGGCTTTCCAGGCCGGCAGCCACTCTAGGCTACGGCTGAATCCGCTTCGCCTCCGTGGCGCGTCGAGCGAGCGAAAGGAGGAGTGCATGCTTATCAAAGTTCTTTGCACCAGCCTCGCGCTGCTCGGCCTGAGCATTGCGGCCTGCGGCGACGACGACTCCGACGATGAAGGCGCGGCCACCGCTGAAGAAGCGGCTGACGACGGCGAAGATGATGCCGCAGCGCCGGGCGAGGTTGCGATCCAGGAGTTCGCATTCGCACCAGCGGATCTCCAGGTCAACGTCGGCGACACGGTGACATGGACCAACCTCGATACGACCTCCCACACGATCACCGAAGACAACGGCGCCTTCGATAGCGGAAGCGTCGCCGGTGAGCAGACCTTCGAATTCACTTTCGAGACTGCCGGCGAATTCGCCTACCATTGCGACTTCCACCCCGGAATGACCGGCACCGTGACGGTTGGTGAGGGCGCGGCGGCGCCCTCCTCGGACGACGGTGGTCAACCGATCCGCCTCGGCGACGGGTACTAGCCGGTTCGTCCGCGAGCAGGATGCTAAGATCGGAAAGCGGCGTAAGCCGCCCTCCCGTTTTATGGACGATCAACGACGGCTTCAGCTTCGCGAATCGTTCGCAGAGCTCGTTCGTAGGCCCAACGACGAGATCGACCTGGCCCGCACTGCGCTCGAGGTAGCGCGCATCGAATACTCGCGCGTGGCGGTGGTCAAGAGCATGCAGACTCTCGACCGTTACGGCCGCATGGTTTCACGGCGCCTGAAGGGCTCTACTAACCCGTTCCTACTCATCAAAGAGATCAACACGCTCTTGTTCGATGAGGAACGGTTCAGCCCCAATGAGCGCGACTATTACGACACGCGCAACAGCTTTCTGAATGACGTCCTTGAGAGGAAGCTGGCGATCCCGGTGACGATGTCACTTGTCTACATGGAGATCGCCCGGCGCGCCGGGTTCGCGATCGATGGTCTCGGTTTGCCCGGCCACTTCGTGGTGAAGATCAGCGACGACGCCGGCGACATACTCGTCGATCCCTACAACAAGGGTGAGATGCTCGTCCTCGACGACATCCGGCACAGGTTACGCGAGGCGTCGGTGAAGCCGGATCAGATGAACCAGTATCTCGTCCCGTTGACCAACCGCCAGATCCTCGCGCGGATCCTGACGAACTTGAAGGGCATTTACTACAACGGCGGCCAGTACGACAAAGCCCTCGCCGTTGTCGAGCTGATGCTTTCGATCTACCCGTGGTCCATGGCCGAGATACGCGATCGCGGGATGATCAACTACCAGCTGCGCTCGTTCGGGGCGGCCCTGGCCGACCTCGAGACCTACGTAAAGAGCTACCCGGATGCGCCCGACTCTGATCGGGTGAAGCGGAGCATCCAAATGTTGCGACCCCTCGCCGACCGCAGCGGGGTCGACTAGAAGCTCTGTTGCGATCGCCCGCCAGTCCCGCTCCGGACGTCGTGGCCGTAGCGGACGAGCTGGCGCAATTGCCCGCGGTCCGCGTGGCCCACTCCGCAGCCAACTATCGCGCCCTGATGAGGCAGGCCGTCGCCGCCGGCGCGGACCTGATTGAGGCGGACGTGTGGCCACGGTGGAACCGCGTCGTCGCGCGGCACGAGCGAGGGGTTATTGCGCTGCCATTGGTCTTCGACAAGTGGTACGTGCGACCCGAGATCAGGGCGATCACGCTCCAGGAGATCATCAATACGGTCGGACCGAGGCAGGGCCTCTATCTCGATCTCAAGAGCGATAACCATAGGTATCTCAAGCACATCGCCGAGATCATTGCTGCGTATGGTGTTACCGAACGCACCGCTGTCACTTCGCCGCACTGGGCGGCGCTGCAATACATCGAGTCTCTAGCGCCGGCGATCTCGTCGTACTACACGGTGATCGCTCGGCGACACCTGGATCCGTTCTGGGACCACCTCGACCGCCATCCCGAGGTGAACGGCACAGCCATGCGACACGGCCTGCTCGACCCGCGACTGGTCGAAACCTTGCACTCGCGCGGCCTCAGGATCCTGGCCTGGACTGTGGACTCACCCGAGCGCGCGGTGGAACTGCTGCGCTGGGGCGTGGACGGGATAATTAGCAACCGGATCGATCTGCTCCAGGCAATACCAGCAGCGGGAGCCAAAGCAGCCTAGCGGGCGGGTCCGCCTCCACCGAAGGGACAGGTGCTCATGTCGTGGGCGCTATCGAGATGGGTACGGGCCTCCCAGATCTCCGGGAAGAACTTCTTGGCCAGCGTTGTCTGCAGGTAACCGATGCCCTCGCTGCCACCAGTCCCGCGCTTGGAGCCGACCATGCGCTCAACCATCTTGATGTGATGCAGGCGCCAGAGCGCGAAGTACTCATCATGCTCCAGCAGCTTGTCGGCGAGCTCGAATTCTGCCGCACGAGTCTCGAAGTGGGTCAGGACCTCGACCATCGCGCGGACCCTGCGTCGATAAGCCTCCTCGTCAGAAGCCGTGTCGACATCGAAGCCGTTCCGCCGCAGCAGTGAATAAAAGGCGTCGCCAAGCGTGTGCTGGCTCGCGCGCTCAGTCAGCCGCTTATGTGCGTACTGGTCGTCCGCGAAAGAGCCCAGGATTCCCTCGTCTTTCAGACCGGAGACGAACTCGATCTCTCGGAACTGCATCGATTGGAAGCCGCTGGCAGGATTGAGCTTGTCGCGAAACTGGAGAAAGCCCAGGGGCGTCATCGTCTCCAACAAATGGATTTGCTGATAGAGGATCTTCTCGATCTCGACGACACGAGCCAATGCGCGCGTGGCCTGTGTGACCTGATCGCGCTCGATGAAGGCAATGGAGGCGTCAATTTCGTGCAAAATCTGCTTGAACCACAACTCGTATGTCTGGTGGATCGTTATGAAGAGAAGCTCGTCGTGATGAGCGGGATCGGACAGTGGCTCCTGAAGGCGGATAAGGTCTGGGACCCTGAGATATTTGTTATAGGAGAGGGGCGCCCCGCTGCCGTAGGCAGCCTGTGAAGCATCCTCACGGAAGGCCACGAAGTCATTCTATGACCAGGACCCGGCACAACAGGACTCGCGGTGGCGCGGCGTAAAGGCCTGCGCGTCACGTGCGCGGTCTGCAATCGCGTCTTCTATCTCGACAAGTGGGGCGAGCCGCTGGAGGAACACACGATCGGCCGCGGCGAGTCGCCGCTCTGTTCAGGTTCGCTGCGCGCCGAATATCTGCCGACGAGTAACGAGGCTATGGCTGCGCAGCTCGAGTGGGCGTCGGGCCGCGTGCCCGAGGCCAAGAGGCCAACACGCTCAAAGGGTGACGGGCAGTGCAAGGTCGTGGCCGCGCGGCGAGCCGACCAAAAGCGCCTGCAGACGCAGATCGCCAGGGCGGGGGCTGACCTCAATGACCTTTTGCAGAAGGGGCTGGACCTTCAGCGCCAGCGGGCCGACGGCGAAGCATCGGAAGCGCTCGAGCTCCTGGCGGAGCACGAAGAAGTGCTGAGATCCGAACGCCAGCTTAGGTCCGACATCGCACGCGCGGAGAAGAAGCTAGAAAAGCTCGAGGGCGACTAGCGCTTTTCGCCACCTGTGCCTCTGGCTCGGTTGGCGAGTTCGTAGGCTCGGCGCCGTGGGATGGCATAGCTGTCCTGCAGCCGACGTGTGATATCGCGGGTCGACGAGCCGTCTTCAGCGAGGCTTTTCGCCACGGCGATGACCTCGTCCTCGTCGGGCTCGGTCCTTTCGGTTTGGCCTTCCACGACAAGGGTGAACTCACCGAGTGGGTTGCTCAGCTTCGCGATGACCTCGCTGACGCGTCCGCGGACGACTTGCTCGTGCAGCTTGCTGATCTCGCGGACTGCGGCCACCCTGCGGTCACCGAGAGCTCGTTCGATGTCGGCGAGCGTGGCAAGGACGCGTCGTGGTGACTCGAAGATGATCAGCGTGGCGTCGATGTCGGCCAGCCGCGAAAGCGCCGATCGCCGTTGACCCGAAGTGCGGGGAAGGAAGCCCAGGAATAAGAATCGCCTCGTCGGAAGGCCGGAGACGGCGAGGGCCGCGAGAGACGCGCTAGGGCCGGGCAGTGCGACCACCTCATGTCCCTCGGCGATGGCCGCCGCGACGAGCTCCTGCCCGGGGTCGCTGATGGCGGGCATGCCGGCTTCAGAGACCAGCCCTATATCGGAACTTGCCATGATCGCCAGCAGCTCCGGGATGCGATTTTTCTTGTTGTGCTCGGTGTACGAGATGAGGCGGGGCGCTTGAAGCCCGTTTTCCGTCAACAACCGCCTGGTCGTCCTTGTGTCTTCACAGGCGAGGACGGGGAGTCTGCCAAGGACGTCGAGAGCCCTTTGCGTGATGTCAGCTGGGTTGCCAATCGGCGTGGGAATGAGGAAGAGACGGCCCACCTGTCAGTCGCCCTGGTAGCCTGTCTCCTGGATCGTGATCATCCGATCGATCTCTGCGGGGCCGAGCTGCCTGATGACGCGAGCGGGGGCGCCGGCAGCGGTGCAGTAGCTGGGAAGGTCTGAAAGCACCATAGAGTTAGCGCCGACTGAGCAGTAGTCGCCGAGGGAGATGTCTCCCAGCAGTGTTGTATGCGTGCCGATCCAGAGGCCATCGCCGGCCTGCGGGCCGAGGAAGCTGAATCCGCCCTCGCGGCTATTGCGAAGACCGATCGTGACGAAGGGCGAGATCACGCAGTTTCGTCCGATCTCAACGAAGCCGTCGATGACCACAAATCCATGGGGGAGGTAAAGGCCGGGACCAATGTATACGTGATCGCCGATCTGGACCTGGTAGCCGGCGGCAAGCAGCCGGTCGATGATTCGCGGAAACACGGGAATGCCCCAGCGCAGAAAGAATCGCTTGACGCGGTATCCCCAGACCGCCCAGAGCGTATCGAATCTGAGGATGAAGCAGAGCATCTGCCAGGGTCGCTGCCAGGCCGGGTAGGTGGACAGGTGCCGCCAGCGAGTCTGGTAGATGTTCCGCAGGAGGTCCAGGTACATGAGACTGAACGTCCCGGGGCGCTTGCGGGATGCGATCGCGGCAATCCTTGAGCCCTGGTCACCGAGAACCTCGGCTCTCGAATCGACTCGTCCTTCTTCGACCGCCACGGGCTGATTATCAGGCAATAAGCGAGCACTGTTATGCCGCTGTAACGTTGGCAGGTTGACTGGTCTGTCGATCACAAGCACGACCTTCCTAGGCTCAGCGTTGGGCTACGTGAGCCAGGAGGAGGAAACATGGTTTCCGCAGGCAGTCGCTTGATCGGAGAGATCCTGATCGATCTCGGTTACGCAACCAACGACCAGGTTCAGGAAGCGCTGGCAACCCAGGCGACAGTAGACCCGTCGCACTCGCCGCCGCTACTCGGCGAGATCCTTGTCCAGATGGGCGTGGTCACCGACGACCAGGTTCGCGAGGCTCTCGCCGCACAGGGTAAGCAGGTCTCACAGGCAACCAGCTAAGCCGTCGACGGCTGGCGCGCGTAGGACAGGCTCCGGCTTGTTCGAGATATCCTTCGCACATGGCCGAGGGCTATAGCGAAACGACCCTGGACCACTATGAGAGCCCGCGCAACCGCGGGCTTCTTAATGACTTCAATGCCCGCGCCTCGAGGACGAACCCGGTTTGTGGCGATTCGTTGGCGCTGACACTGCGCATACGCGGCGGGACGATCGAAGCTGCAGGATTCGAAGTGACTGGATGCGTGGCGGCTACCGCGGGGGCGTCTGTCATGACTGAGCTGGTTATCGGCAAGACGCCGTCGGACGCCACCCGCCTGACCGCCGACGAGATCGAGTCGGCTCTCGACGGTCTGCCTCCCGGCCGGGCGCATGGCGCCACCCTTGCAGCGGACACGCTGACCGCAGCGCTCGCCGACTACTCAGCCTGATCGGGCGGGACCGCTCACGTAAAACGGAACCCGCTGTAGCTCCTCGCCGTCCACCGTGCAGACCAGTTGGTAACTGCCGGCGGCGGCGACCTTGATCCGACCATTGGCCGCGAT
>DASTBR010000169.1:0-11275 GCA_035711945.1 Dehalococcoidia bacterium | reverse complement strand
GCAGCGCAAAGCTGCGGCTCGCAGAGAGGATCGCCTGATGGCCGTCATCGAACGCCCCGGATTTGCGATTCCGCGACCGCTGGCCCTGCCTCTCTCGGGCCGCGGCATCATTGTCAGCGCTTTGCTAGCGCTTGCCCTGCTTGGCCTGTTGCCTGTCCTGCAAAGCAGCAGCGCGACTACCACGGGGTTCACGGTCAATGACCTGGAGGTCCGACGCGACAGTCTGCAGGACGAGGTCAGCACTCTGGAGAGCGAGGTCGCCGGCTATGCCTCCCTCGACTACGTGGAGCGCGAGGCCAGTGAGAGGCTCGGCATGGTCGAGCCTGAGACGAGGCTATTTGTCAGCGTGCCGCTCGCGGCCCCGCCGCTGGAGCGGCTGCCAACGCGGTATGAGCCCAAGGAAATTCAAGAGCAAAGCACGGGCACACCGTGGTGGCAGCCCGTCGCCGACCTGCTCGATTTCGATTAACAAGCCATCTGCACCCTGTGCTCGGCGGGGCGTCGATGGAGAGGAAACGAATAACGGCCTAAGGCAGAAAGAGGGAAGGTATGCCCGCCCAGGGGCGAATGACCTGGCGGCTCCTGTTCCTGGCCCTCGTGCTCACCTTGAGCACCGGGGGCCTTGTCGTGCGTCTCGTGCAGCTGCAAGTCATCGAACACGGTCGCTACGCCGAGGAGGCATACCGCGAACACTACGCCGAGCGCGATACCTACGCGCTGCGTGGCCCAATCCTTGACCGTGAAGGACACCCGCTTGCGACCAGCGTCGAGGCGTGGGACGTCTACGTGAATCGGCTCACCTGGGAAGACGACGAAGCGGCCGCCACCGAGGCCGCGCGGCAGCTCGGCGCGCTGCTGACAATCGACCCCACGATCCTGAGGTCAGACGTGCTGGGCGACCGCAACGGTGAGGTACTGACCGGAGAGGCGATCGACTACAACCTCGGCCTGAGAATCAAAGACCAGGACCTGGTTGGTGTGAGACTGGAGCCGAGCAGCCGCCGTGTTTACCCCGAGGGCGGGATCGCGTCGTCGGTCCTCGGCTATCTGGGCAAGGATCGTCTGGGCCTGACCGGTATCGAGCAGGGCTTCGACGAGCTGCTGGCCGGCAAGAAGGGCCGCACGATCTACGAGCAGGACAGCCTTGGCAACCAGATCGCCCTGGGCGCTGTCGAGGTGCAGGCGCCGGAACCTGGCGGCAGCGTCGTCTTGACGATCGACCGGGGGGTTCAGCGGGCGGCTGAGCGCGCGCTGGACAACGCCATCGCCTACTACCAGGCCCTGGGCGGCTCGATCATCGTCATGGATCCGCACACTGGCGAAATCCTTGCCCTGACCAGCCGCCCGTCAGTCAACAACACCCAGCTTGACTTCGGCCAGGGCTCCAACATCGTTGATCTCTCGCGTCTGCGCGCCGTGACCGACCTCTATGAGCCCGGTTCACCGTTCAAGCTAATAACAATGGCTGCTGCATTAGACGTTGGCGCGCTGGCGCCCGACACGACCTACTACGACTCGGGTGTCTACGAGTACAGCGACTTCACGATTGAGAACTGGGACCGATCCGCGAACGGCACGCAAACGATGACCCAGGTGCTGCAGCGCAGCCTCAACACCGGCGCGATCTTCGCCGCCCGGGAGGCAGGAGCCGACACGTTCTACGACTACCTGTCGCGTTTCGGCTTCAACGAGACAACCGGCGTTGACCTCCCCGGGGAGGCGGCAGGACGCTACCGTTTGCCAGGCGACCCCGCATGGTCACAGCTGGACCTGGCCACAAACAGCTTCGGCCAGGGCATCAACGTGACACCACTGGAGATGATCAACGCGATCGCTGCCATCGCCAACGGCGGTGAGCTGATGCGTCCCTTCATCGTGAAGGAGGCTCACGGGTCCGACGGCGTCGTCAAGACGGCGCCCAAGGTGATCCGGCGCGTCATCTCCGAGGAGACCTCCGAGACGCTGCGCGACATGATGGTAGAGGTGGTCAACGGCCTGAATGGCCAGACCGCCAGCATCCCCGGATACCTGATCGCCGGTAAGACGGGCACCTCCTCCATCTACAACGAGGTTATTGAGGGCTACGACGACCAGCGAGTGATTGTGTCTTTTGTGGGGATAGTGCCGGCAGAGAATCCACGCTTCGTGGTGCTCGTGAAGATCGACGAGCCGGCGGGCGTCGCCTACGGCTCGACCGTTGCTGCGCCGGTATTTCAGCAGCTGGCCGAGCAGGTCGTCGGCCTGTTGAATGTCCAGCCCGACGAGGGTGCGCTCGTGCAGAGCGCTGGAGACGACGAATGACTCGGCGTCTGACCGCGACCGCTGTGCGGGACGGCCTGGCTGACATGACCCTCCACGCGCAGGGTGACTTCGAGCAACGGCCGGTCGAGTTTGTGATCGACTCGCGGCAGGTCAAGGAGGGCAATGGGTTCATCGCCCTAAAGGGCGATGAGCTCGACGGCAACGACTACCTCGGCGATGCCGTCGCCAACGGGGCGGCGCTGGTGATCTGCGAGCGAGAGGTTCCGGAGGGCGCGACCGGCCTTCAGGTATCCGACAGCCGTGAAGCCCTCGGCGCGCTGGCCCGCTGGTGGCGGGGCGAGCTCGGGACACGAGCGATCGGCGTTACCGGAAGTGTCGGCAAGACCACGACGAAGGAGATCACCGCCGACGTCTTACAAAGTCGCGGGTCGGTTCTGCGTAACCAGGCCAACTGGAACACGGACATCGGCGTGCCTTTGACACTCCTTGCCCTGACCAGTGAGCACCGCTGGGCGGTGCTTGAGATGGCGATGCGTGGTGCAGGACAGATCAGGCAACTGGCCAGGATTGCCGAACCCGTCGTCGGTGTAGTGACGAACGTCGGGCAGGTACACGCCGAATTGCTCGGGTCGGTCGACGCCATCGCCTGGGCGAAGTCGGAGCTGATCCAGGAGCTGCCCGAGGATGGGCTTGCCGTCCTGAACGCGGAAGATCCACGCGTGGCGGCTATGGATAAGAAGGCGCGCTGCCGCGTGACGCGCTATGGATTCAAACCCTCCGCGGACGTTCGTGCGACGCAGATTGAGAGCCGCGGCCTCGAGGGTCTCACTTTCCGCCTGGAAGCCGGAGAACAGGGCGAAATCGTCCGTCTGAAACTACCGGGCCGCCACAACGCGCTTAACTCAGCAGCCGCCGCAGGCGTCGCCTTGGGCGAGGGCCTTTCGCTGAGCGAGGTTGCGCGCGCGCTGGAGAAGGTTGAGGCGTACAGGCTGCGCCGCGTCAGTGGGCCCAACGGGTCGCTGATCCTCGACGACACTTATAACGCCAGCCCGGCGTCAATGCGGGCTGCGCTCGACCTGCTTCATGAGGTGCCCGGTCGACATGTGGCCGTGATCGGCGACATGCGCGAGCTCGGCCAGTACGAGGAGGACGCTCACGCCGACGTCGGCGTTTACGCCGCCGAGCGCGCGGAAGTCATCGTGGGTGTCGGCGAGAAAGCCAGGGCGATCATCGACGCCGCGCGTGAAGCTGGGCATCCTTCCGCCCACGCTTATCTCAGCAAGAGCGACGCGGTCGATGACCTGCGCAAGAACCTCAAAGCCGGGGACGTCGTGCTGGTCAAGGCATCGCGCGCGCTGGAGCTGGAGACCGTGGTCAACGCGCTGGAGGAGAAGCCGTGATCTTCTCACTTACCGCAGGCGCTCTTTCGTTCGTGGTCACCTGGCTGATCGGACAGCCCCTGATCAACTACCTGAAGTCCCGAAACATGGGCAAGGACGTTAATCGCTACGGACCTGAGAGCCACATCGTCAAGGCCGGCACGCCGACGATGGGCGGCTTGATGGTCTTCGCCACGGTCTTCCTCGCCATTACCGTGGCCTACGTCACAGCGCCACTCGCCGACCGCGAACGCGGAGCCTCTATCTTCGTGCCCCTCGGAGTGATGGTCGTGATGGGCCTCGTCGGCCTCTACGACGATTGGTTGACACTCCAGGGAAGCGGGCGCAAAGGCCTGAGCTGGCGCGTCAAGTGGGCGGTCTTGATCCCTCTGTCGATCATCTCCGCGGTCCTCATCCAATTCTCGATGGACGTCCACTCGGTAAACATCCCGGGGCTGGGTCAATACAACATCGACCTGATCTACATACCCATCGCGGTGATCACGATTGTGGCGACCACAAGCGCTGTAGCCATCACGGACGGCATGGATTCGCTGCTGGGCGGGACGACCGCGATCGCCTTCTCCGCCTTCGGGATCATTGCCTTCCTGCAGGAGCAAACATTCCTGATTACTTTCTGCTTCGCGGTGGTTGGCGCGAACCTGGGCTTTCTCTGGTACAACGCACACCCGGCCCAGATCTTCATGGGAGATACGGGCGCGCTGGCGCTTGGATCCAGTCTTGCAGTGGTCGCCTTGATGACGGGCCAGTGGCTGCTCTTGCCACTGGTCGGAGGCGTGTTCGTGATCAACGCCATCTCCGACATCATCCAGATCGCCTACTTCAAGCTGACCGGCGGGAAGAGGTTCTTCAGGATGGCCCCGCTTCATAACCACTTCGAGATCGTGGGCTGGTCGGAGCCTCAAGTAGTCATGCGCTTTTGGCTCGTGGGCATAGTCTTCGCGATGGTCGGCATAGCGCTGGCACTAACGGTCTAGGTCATGGGCTTGTTGATGACACGAAAGGAAGCGGAAAGAGGCGAGTTGACGGGCCAGAAGGTCACAGTGGTTGGACTCGGTATGGAGGGCGTTGACCTGGTGCGCCACTTCGCCGCGCGCGGCGCAGATGTCACGGTGAGTGACGCACGGCCGGCGAAGCGGCTGAGCACTCAGCTGACGCAGCTGGCTGGCTTGAATATCGCGCTTTCGCTGGGCCAGAACGACCCGGCGTCGGCAGCGCACGCGGATGCGGTCTACGTCTCACAGGGCGTACCGTTGACCATCCCGCTCGTGGCCGGGGCCGCTGAACGCGGCACACCCATCGGGTCGATGATGCAGCTCTTCCTCAGAGAGTGCCGTGGACGGGTAGTCGGGGTGACCGGCAGTAGCGGGAAGTCTACGACGACAGCCCTCCTCGGCGAGATGTTCAACAAGTCAGGTCGCAAGAGCTTTACCGGCGGCAACATCGGCGTGCCGCTGCTCGAGAAGCTCGACGAGATCGACGAAGGGACGTGGGTCGTGCTGGAGATCAGCCACACGCAACTGGCACTGACCGACCGTTCGCCCGAGATCGCGGCGATCACGAACGTGACCCCAAACCACCTGGATCGCTTCAGTTGGGACGAGTACGTCGCTTTGAAGGGCAACATACTCGCCTATCAGGAGGCGGACAACGCGGCGGTTCTCAACGCCGACAACGAGGTAACGCGGAGGTTTGCCGACGAAGCGCGCGGTCGAGTCGTTATGACCACGCTCGGCGATCCGGACGATGGCGACTGGGTGTACCTGGAAGACGAGCGAGTACTGGCCAGGCTCGACGGCGATACCCGCGAGCTCTTTGCGCTGGCCGACATCAGGCTGCCGGGACAGCACAACGTTGAGAACGCACTGACAGCGGCTGCCGTCGCAGCCGTGGCTGGCATCGAGCCGGACGCGATCAAGCGGGCCATTCAGGGGTTCCGCGGCATCCCCCACAGGCTCGAGCTCGTGAGGCGGGTTGACAGCGTGCGCTACTACAACGACAGCATCGCCACGACGCCCGAGCGGACCGTGGCTGGCCTGCGCGCCTTTGCCGGCGAGCCCATCTTGTTGCTGCTCGGAGGACGTCACAAACACCTGCCGTGGGATCCGCTCGTGGGCGAGGCCAAGGAGCGCTGCCGGTTGGCCATCTGCTTCGGTGAAGCGGGCGCCGAAATCGAGGCAGCTCTGAAGGTCGGAGGCTTTGGCGAGGCGATGTCAGTCGGAGACCTCCATGACGCCGTTGAAAAAGCGGTCTCTCTAGCGCAATCCGGTGACATTGTCCTTTTCTCACCGGCCTGCACGAGCTTCGACGCCTACGAAAACTTCGAAGAACGAGGCGAGCACTTCAGGCGGCTCGTCGGCGCCATCAAGGAGAGCCGCTGATGGCTGCCGCCGAGACCGTAGGTGCCGGCCGGTTGCGGCCGGCTTCAGCCGACTACCTGCTGCTCGGCGTCGTCGGGACGCTGGTTGTCGTCGGCATACTGGCCGTCTTCAGTGCGAGCTTCGCCGAGGGCTGGCGGCTCTACGGCGATGTCAACTACTTTGTCATCCGCCAGGCGATGTGGGCGGTGATCGGCGTGGTCCTGATGGTCACGCTGATGCGCATTGACTACCACGTCCTGCGCCCGGCCAGTCCGATCCTGATGCTGATCGCCGTTGGCGGCCTGATCGTCGTACTGACGCCACTCGGCGTGACGAGCAACGGCGCGACCCGCTGGGTTCAGGCCGGACCTCTGCCGCCGATCCAGCCGAGCGAGTTCGTCAAGCTCGCCGTGATCATCTATATCGCCGCCTGGCTGACGGCGCGCGGCAAGGAGATCACCAACTTCAACGTTGGCATGCTGCCGTTCATCCTCCTGGTCGGCGCGGTCGGCGGTTTGGTCATGATGCAGCCGGACATGGGCACGGCGATTGTCATCGTCCTGACCACCATCACGATGTTCTTCGTTGCCGGTGGCGAGCTTCGCCACATCGCCGGCCTCGTGGGTGCGTCCTTCATCATCGGCGTCTTCTTGATCATCAGCGGCGATTACCGTGCCGAGCGCTTCACCGCCTTCCTCGGCGCCGAGGATGATCCACTGGGCTCCGGTTTCCAGATCCTCCAGCTCTCGATTGCCCTCGGCAGCGGCGGCCTCACGGGTCTCGGCTGGGGCGTTAGCCGCCAGAAGTTCTTCTATATTCCCGGCGCCCACACCGACGGCGTGTTCGCAATCATCGGCGAGGAGCTGGGCTTACTTGGCACGCTCGCCGTGATCGGGCTCTTCTGCTTCCTTGTCTTCCGTTGCTTCCGTGTCATCATCAACGCCCGTGACCAGTTCGGAATGCTTCTGGCCACGGGCGTGACCGTTTGGATCGCTTACCAGGCGCTGCTCAATATCGGCGGCATAACGCGCACCTTACCGCTGACCGGTATCCCACTGCCGTTCGTCAGCTACGGCGGCTCCGCGCTGGCCGCCACGATGGCAGGCGTCGGCGTGCTGCTGAGCGTGTCGCGCTACGGCATCGACAAGCACTTCACTGACCGGAAGAGGAAACCATACGATGTCCGCGCCTAAGACTATCGTGCTCGCCGGCGGCGGCACGGGCGGCCACTTCTACCCCGCTTTGGCGGTGGCCGAGTCGCTGCGCGCCCGCGATCCGGACGTTGACTTGCACTACATCGGCAGCAGGCAGGGCATCGAATCTAGGCTCGCGCCAGCCAGCGGTTTGCGCTTCGACTCGGTCTCATCGGGCCAGGTTCGCGGAAAGTCGCCCTGGAAGGCGATGACGTCGCTGACGAGCATGGCCGCAGGCGCGGTCGACGCACGGTCAAAGGTTGATGGCGCTCGGGCTGTCTTCGCCACGGGCGGCTACGCCAGCGTTCCTGTAGTCGCCGGTGCGTGGCTTAGAGGGGTTCCGGTCGTAATCTTCCTGCCTGACGTCGAAGCTGGCTGGGCTGTCCGCTCGACGGCGCGCATGGCCCGCAGGATCGCCGTCAGCAATGACGATTCCCTGGACGGTCTGCCCGCGGAGAAGACCGAAGTGACCGGCTATCCCACACGGAAGCGCTTCGCCGAGCTGTCACGGGCGGAAGCGCGACAGGCCATGGGCCTACCGCCTGGTGGCCGTGTTGTCCTTATTTCCGGCGCTTCGAGCGGTGCGCAGCGGATCAACGACGCGGTCTCCGGGATTCTTACGGAGTTGCTCGAGATAGCAGTCGTGGTCCACTCGACCGGCCCCGCCAATTTCGAGGTGATCAGGGCAAGACGCGAGGAGATGCCTGAGGGCCAGCGAGAGCGCTACCGAATCTACCCGCTGATTGATGACATGGCTGCTGCGATGAGGGCCGCCGACCTTGCTGTGATGAGGGCCGGCGCCTCGGTGCTGGGCGAGCTGCCCGCTGCCGGACTGCCATCGATCCTGATTCCCGGCACCTTTGGTGGCGGCCATCAGAAGGCCAACGCCGAAGCGCTGGCGAAAGCCGGCGCGGCTGTTGTCCTCGAGGAGTCGGCGTTCGACCAGCTTCTGCCAACCATCAGAGAGTTGCTCGCAGCCGAGAGCCGGCTTGCGCAGATGGCCGCCGCGGCCAAAGCCGACTCCCGGCCCGACGCCGCTGACCGGTTGGCGGAGATTGTGATGGAGGTCGCCCGCTAGTGGCGTTGCTTATGGCTACGGCGAACATCCCCCAACGCGTTCACCTGGTAGGCGTAGGTGGCGCCCACATGTCGGCGATCGCGCGCATCCTCCTCTCGCGAGGTCACGAGGTCAGCGGGTCCGACCAGAAGGTCTCGGCCACCACCGTCCAGCTCGAGCAGCAGGGCATGCGTTTCGAACTTGGCCATGAGCCGGCTCACGCCCGCAGCGCACAGCTGGTGGTCTACACGGTGGCCGTGCCCGCTGACAACCCGGAGCTCGGCGCTGCGCGCAGCACTGGAATCGAGGTCATTACACGCGCGCAGATGGTGTCGCGGCTGCTCGACGGCCTGCGCGTCGTCGCCGTTTCTGGAGCGCATGGCAAGACGACAACCTCGTCGTTGATTGCCTACCTGCTAAAGAGCAGTGGCATGTCGCCGACATACCTCGTCGGTGGAGACGCTGACGCCCTCGGCGGCAACGCTGCAGCCGGGGACGGCGAGTGGGGGGTTGTCGAGGCCGACGAATACGGCCGCGCCTTCCTCGAATACGAACCCGAGATCGCAGTTGTAACGAACGTCGAGGCAGACCACCTCGACTATTACGGCGATTACGACTCACTAAAAGCCGCCTTCCGCCAGTTCCTCGAGCGTGTCCAAGCCGAGGGCGTAATCATCGCTGCCACGGGCAGCGAGGGTCTCGATGACGTCCTCGAGAAGGCGCGGCCAACCGCGCGCATCCTGCGCTATGGCGCGAACGGAGCGGCGACGTGGAAGGGTTCAAAGCTGAGCCGAGAAGGCGGGCTGCAGAGCTTCCGCTTGATGGGCGAGGGCCAGGACTACGGCAGCTTCAGCATCGCGCTGCCGGGCTTGCACAACGTCTGGAACGCCGTTGGCGGTATAGCCGCCGCGATCAAGGCCGGCGCGGAGGTCGAGATTATGCGCTCGGCGCTGCCGCACTTCACCGGCGCGCGCAGACGCTTCGAGCTGATTGGCGAGGCCAATGGCATAAGCGTCTACGACGATTACGCTCATCATCCGACTGAGATCGCGGTCAACGTGCAGGCGGCGAAGGACCGATTCCCCGGGCGCCGGCTGGTCGTTCTCTTCCAGCCGCACACCTACAGCCGCACGCGCTATCTGCTGGACGAGTTCAGGACCTGTTTCCAGGGCATCGACCGTCTGTTCATCCTTGAGACATTCGCCGCGCGCGAGGCAATCGCCGAGGGTATCGAGGCTTCGGCACTGGCGGACGCAGTGACGACACCGCCCGCGACTTACTTGGGGTCTCATGAAGAGGCACTGGCTGCCTTGGAGAAGGAGCTAAAGAGCGGCGACGTCTTCTTCACGATGGGCGCCGGCGACGTCAACAACGTCGGCCCTGACCTGCTGAATCGGCTTGGAGGAGGAGACTAGTGGAGATACCGCAGTCCCTCCTCAAGCGCCTGGAGCGCATCGGCCCCGTGCGGCGTCACGAGCAACTCGGCCGCCACGTCACTTTCGGTGTCGGCGGGCCTGCCGACGCGTACTTCGTTGCCCGCAGCCGCGCAGACCTCAAGACGGCGTTCGTAGCGGCAGCCGAAGCGAGCGTTCCCTGCTTCGTGCTCGGCGCCGGTAGCAACATCTTGATCGGCGACGACGGGATCCGCGGACTTGTGATCGAGAACGAAGCCGCCGGGGTTGACGGACCCCATCCTGCCGAGGACGACAGCTTCGGACTGGTCCGCGTGGACAGCGGCGTCAGCTTCGCCGCCCTGGCACGGCGCATGTGCCGTGCTGGCTGGAGCGGCATCGAGTGGGCGGTCGGCATTCCCGGGTCACTAGGAGGCGCCGTGGTACACAACGCGGGCGCCTACGACGGCTCTCTCGCTGATGTCCTCGTCGATGCCCTGATCGCTGGGTCCGAGGGCGTTGAGGCGACCTGGCCGAAGGATCGGCTCAACCTCTCTTACCGCAACAGCGGGTTCACGACTGGCGAGATTGGTCCCGCGGTTGTCCTTGCCGTCCAGCTGATGCTCCGTCGCGGTGATGCCGAGGCCTTGATGGCGACGGTCGCCGAGTACGACCACCAGCGCACCAACGCCCAGCCGCCGGGACGTAACTGCGGCTCGGTATTCAAGAACCCGGAGGGCCGGTCGTCCTGGGAGCTGATCGACGCAGTAGGCCTGCGCGGCGAGCGCATCGGCCAGGCGCAGATCTCTGAGAAGCATGCGAACTTCTTTCTCAACCTCGGTGGCGCCAGCGCCGCGGACGTCAAGGCGCTGATCGATTTGGCTCGACAGCGCGTGCACGAGCAATTCGGAATTGAGCTTGAGACCGAGGTCAACCTGGTCGGGGACGGCTTCTGATGGGCAAGCAGAAGATCGCCCTTCTCTTCGGAGGCAAGAGCGGCGAGCACGAGGTCTCCGTCGTCTCTGCCCAGGGCGTCCTCGGCGCGATCGACACCGGCCGCTTCGAGCCGGTTCCGTTCGCGATTACAAAGGCTGGAGTATGGCTTACGCCTGAAGAGAGCCGTGAAGCGCTGCGCAGGCTGATCCCGGGCCGCTACCTCGAAATTCCGCCGCTCTCAGACGCGGAACTTCTTCGCCGGCCAGACGTTCTGGCAGCGCTCAGCGAGGTCGACGTCGCCTTTCCTTTGCTGCACGGGCCTTACGGTGAGGACGGCTCAATTCAGGGACTGCTCGAGGTGGCTGGAGTGCCTTATGTGGGTGCTGGCGTCGCCGCGAGCGCGATCGGACTCGACAAGCAGCTGCAGAAGGCTATCTGGCGTCAGGCCGGCCTACCCGTCGTGCCGCATCTGACTGTTACCCGGCGTGAGTGGAGCGAAGATGCTACGGGCGTGCGGGCGCGCCTCGAATCCTGCGTCGGGTATCCGTCGTTCGCTAAGCCGGCCAACGGCGGGTCGAGCGTGGGAATCACCAAGCTCCGCTCGCGCGAGGACCTGGGCGACGCGATGGGAGTCGCGCTCGCGTACACCCACAAGGCCCTGGTTGAGAAGGCGATG
>DASTBR010000168.1:0-5222 GCA_035711945.1 Dehalococcoidia bacterium | reverse complement strand
GGCCAGCGCGCCGAGGAGACTCCAGACAAACGGACTGTGTCCCTGCCGGTCAACCCAGGGATGAAAGTGGTCTGAAATTCCAGCCCAGGAGAACCCCGTCTCCTCTGCCAGCCGGCCGTAGCGAACGAGGTCTAGCGGCTGGTGCTCCTCGCTGGAGATCTTGTACCCAAGCTTCATCGTGCCTCCTGGGATCAACCACTGGCGACCGTGGGCACAAGGATGAGAGGCTGCCGTCACATAGACGGAATCGTCATGGGGCGAGCTATGGCAAAGACGTAAAGCGCTACTCGTGGGTGGCTTCTGGCGTGGGCAACGCGTTCCAGCCAGCAGGGCTCTGTACCTCGGCGAGAACACCTTCATACTGCTTGCGCCGGTAGACGGCGTGGGCAATCCCGACGACGCCGATCAGCGGCGCGATGAATCCTATCGCGAGGCAGATGAGTCCGGCCGTTGTGCTGTTCTCCTGTGTCAGCAAGACCCAGCCGATGAGTGCCAGCCCCAGTCCGAAGTGAAACATCAATGCGAAGAGCAGGACGCGAGACTCGCCCGGGGCAGACCCCAGGGGAGAGGTAAGTAGCGGTAGGTCGACGCCTTTCTCGCGTTCTTCTCGCCAGATCTCGAGCCAGCACGACTTGTGCAGCCACCTGCGCGAGAGCCGGCCAGCCTCGTTGAAGTCAGCTATCGTTTCGCCGCAGCGATCGCACTCCGGGCGCATGTCGTGCTCAGGATAGAACGATCCGCACTCGGTGCTATGGCCGGAGACAGGCTGCGTCGCCGCCGCGAGCGAGCCTCTGGAGTGCGGCAACGCGACCGAGCGCCTCGAGGACACGTTCCCTCGGCAGGCGACCGCTATCGACAGCCTCCTGAATGCGGAGGGCGTAGGTGGGGATGGTTGTGATGTTGTCGGTGAGCAGCAGAAGATCGGCGCCGGCGGAGAGGGCGAGCACGGCTCCCTCGCCGGTGCCCACCGTGAGCGTGATGGCGCCCATTCCTAACGAGTCGGTGATGACGACGCCGTTGAACCCGAGCTCATCGCGCAGAAGTCCGGTTATGACGTCGGGTGAGATCGTGGCTGGACGCACTTCGGAGTCAAGCGCCGCGTAGTGGAGGTGGGAGGTGAGGACGATAGGGATGCCCGAGGCTACAGCCTCGCGAAAGGGTAAGAAGTCGACAGATTCGAGCTCCTCGCGAGGCGTGCCGATGGTCGTGAGCTCGAGGTGAGCATCGCCTACGGCTTTGCCGTAGCCGGGGAAGTGTTTGACGGCGGGAATGATCCCGGAGCTCTGCAGGGCGCCGGCGAAGGCCAGGACATGGTCGGTGACAAGTGTGGGATCGGTGCCAAAGGACCGGGTTACGACGGTGTTGTAGCCCTCGACTCGGACATCGGCTACCGGGGCCAGGTCGACGTCGAAGCCAAGCGCTTTCAGGTCGGCACCCACCGCAGCCGCGTTGGCCTGCGTCTCGGCGATCGTGCCGCGACCCATCGTGGCGGGGGAGGGTAGGCGGGGTTGAACGCCCGGTAGCTGGACGTCGCCGCCCTCGTGATCGACGAGGGTCAGCGTCTCGCCGTTGGCGTGGATGTCAGCAAGTAGGGCGGCAAGCTGCTGGCGCGTGCTCACGGCGTAGGACCGGATGAGGACGCCACCTGGTTTGTAGGTGGCAAGCACTTCTTGCTCTGAGCCGGCCAAAGCTGGGCCACCGGGGGTCGCGACGAAGAGGCGACCGAGATCCTCGATCGAGTCCCAATCGGGAGCGTCGCAGCCAGTTTGCTGAGCGACGGGCGTTGTGACGATGGGCTTAGAGGAAGGCTCGGGCGCTGGAGTTTCGGGGGACTCGCTGAGGGTCAGCGCGTCATCAGAATCGCCAGAGCCGCAAGCAATGGCGATCAGGCACAAGAGCAGAGCGAGAAGGGCAGCCGGCCTGGGCACGACTAGAGGGTAGGGCTTGACGCTGGACCGCTCCGCACGAGGAGCACGCTGCGAGTGGCAATCCAGCCGGCAAGCCAGGCGAGGATGGCGGGCAGAAAAGCCGGCAGCACGGGTGAAACGAGTGACCAGTGGTAGTGCTCACGGAAGAACTCGAAGTGGAAGCGGTACTGCTCAATGAGGTCGAAGACCATGTTGCCAAGGGAGATTGCGAAGATCACCGCGACGGCCCAGCGACCGGGGACGATCGGCAGGAGCGCGAGCGGCCAAAGCATGTACCAGGGGCGGTACCAGGTGACGGCCAGGACGTTGAATGCGATCAGCGAGAAGGCGAGACATGAGATTAGCGCCAGCGGTGCGCCGCGCGAGCGCCACAGGGCTACCAGAAGACCCGCATAGACCGCGGCGAAGGCCGCGGTACCGGTCCAGCGAGCGATGCGCGTTGAGTCTGCCTCGCTGACGCCGGCCTCGAGGCGCAGCTGCTCAGCGAGGATCAATGGGCCGGATGTTATGAACTTGCCGGCCTGTCGGCGGATCACGTCGTAGGTGTCCGGCCCGTCCCAGAAGAGCGCTATGACCAACAGCCCGAAGACCGCTGCGATCGCGGCTCCAACCAGGGTCTGGTTGATGTACTGTTGTCGGTCGGGCGCCCAGAGGTAGCCGGCCAGCAGGATAGGCGGGATAACCAGCGCGCCCGTGTACTTGATGAGGGCCGACGCGACCAGCAGTGGCAGGACTAGGATCCAGCGTTCGTTGACGAACGCGTAGAGGGCGGCGAGAACGAAGAAGAACATGGTCACGTCGTTGTGACCGTTGCCGGCGACGCGCAACACGACGAAGGGGTTGAAGGCGTAAAGGGCGAGGGCGAACAGCTCGCGTCCTGGCGTCAGCTGGCGGGCGATGAGATAGATGAGCACGGCGGAGCCGATGTAGTAGAGGCTCGTATAGAACTTGAGGATGTGAAGAGCGAGCTCGACGCTGTTCCCGGCGAGCACGACTGGGAAGAGGAGCAGGAACCAGAAGGGGCCATAGGGGGCCGACTCGCCGCCGAAGCTCTGGCCGACCGGGAAGCCGTTGGCGTCGGGCGGGACAACCATGGGGTTGTCGCCAAAGCGCCAGAGAGTCCGCGCGTCGGCGACATTGTGGATGAAGTCCACGGCCTGGGGCGGATACATGAAGGTCAGGACGAGCGAGAAGGCCAGCGCTGAGCCCAGCAAGGCGGCAAGCGTGAGGGGACCACGAGTCCCGACGCTCCAGAGGGCGAGCGCGAAGAGGACGAACAATCCAGCGTAGGAGCCGAGCAGGAAGGCGCTGTTCTCCTGCCAGTCCGGTCCGAGCATCTTGACGAAGTCCACGGTGATGCCGGGGCCGGGAAAGAACTCGAGGAACGACATCCTCAGGGTGAGGACAAGGTAGATCGCCGAGGACGCGAGACCGAGCAGAGCAATAACCAGTGCTCTGACGCGGTCCTCGCGGTCTTCCGCGAGGCGCTCGAGCAGTGGCGAGATACGGCGGGTCGCGTTATCTGCTATCGCCGACATTTGCAGGCGATTGTCGCAGGATTAACGTTCGCGGGATTCTGACGGTAAATCGAAGTTAGGGTTGCGCGGGGCGTCGTAGTCGTAGGTTTCGGACATCGGACGGCGCAGGTCGGCGTAGCCTGCGAGCAACCGGTCACGCATCTGGCGGATCTCAGAATCGAGCAGGCTGCCCTGCTCGCGTGCGCCCTCGATCACGGCGTCGACAACGCGGCCGTAAAGCGCTTTGGAGGCATGGTCGACATCGCCAACGTTGCGCCGCACTATCGCCAGCAGGTCCTCGAAGGTGCTGGCCCCGGCGATTTCCTGTGCATCGAGCGTGGAGATCTCATTGACGTCCCGGCGGAGCTCAGATTCCGACTCGTACGAGCCGCTCGGCAGACGTTCAAAGACGCTGACGAGGCTAATGGGTGCGCCTTTGACCAGGAGCTGATTAACGAGTTCTTCGCGGGTAGCCGGAAACCGGACTCCGGCGGCGTACTCAGCGAACTGGTCGAAACGCGCAGCCATCCTCCTGATTATCAACCACGAGCAGAAACAGCCATCGGAGTCCAGAAGGTGGCCTCGCGCGTAACGTTTATCAGCAGAGTTAGACCTTGAGGGGTCACGATGCCAAATCGGCTACCCGGTCGCTCCACCACAGTGCGGGTGGTAAGCCGCCGAAGTGCGCTGTTCTCCCTGGCTGCGCTGGCGGGCGGCTACCTGGTTGGATGTGGCGGCGGTGAGGACGAGAACGAGGATGCGACGAGCGTTCCAGGAGAATCGCCGTCTGAGCCTGCCACTATGGCTGAGAGTCCACAGCCTACGGCCACAGCGACCGCGACGGCCCCAGAGAACGTATCGGTATTCGATGCGACACCGACGTGGACACAACTTGGCGCGTCTGGGCCATCTCCTCGTCGCGACCACTCCCTGGTTGCGACAGCGGACGGAAGTCGCGCCTACGTCTTTGGTGGCCGAGACGGCAACGGGCCGCTGGCTGACTTCTGGCTCCTCGACGTAGCAGGCGGCACCTGGACACAGGTGGAGGGTGGGCCGCCCGCGCGGTTCGGCCACAACACTGTGTTCGACGTGGGAAGCAGGCGAATCGTCGTCTTCGGCGGACAAGGCGTGGATGGCTTCTTCAACGACACCTGGTCGTTCGACGGTTCGGCGTGGCAACAGCTGAACCTCGCGAGTGCACCCAGCCCTCGGTACGGCGCGGGTGCGGCTTATGACGCGGCTTCGGCCGGTGTCTATGTGTCGCATGGCTTTACGGACAACGGACGCTTTGACGATACCTGGCGCCTGCCCCTGGAAGGCGACGCATGGGGCGATGAGTCGCCTTCATCTGGGCCGCGGCCAGTGCGGCGCTGCCTGCTTCGTACGGTGCTCGATCCGAGAAGCGGCAGAATTATCCTCTACGGCGGGCAGACGGACGACGATCCCTTCCTCGGCGATCTCTGGGCGTTCGATCCCTCAACTGATACCTGGACCGATCTCGCGGCGCAGGGGCCGGCGGCGCGCAACCTTTACTCGCTCGTGGTGGCAGATCAACCAGCTGCGGTGCTGTTTGGTGGTAGGACTGAGGCCGGCGCAGCCAATGACCTCTGGATCCTCGACTTCCTGTCGGATTCGTGGCTGCAGCTAACGGCGGCTGGAGAGTCGCCGCCAGCACGAAGCGGTCACGATGCCGCATGGCTAGCGGGTGGCAACGGCCTCCTGATCTTTGGTGGCCGCGACGGCGACCAGAGCCTCCTCAACGACCTCTGGCAGCTGT
>DASTBR010000167.1:0-7066 GCA_035711945.1 Dehalococcoidia bacterium | reverse complement strand
CCGCCGACCTGATCGGCGCGAACGGACAGCAGGGCGGCGACGACGCAAGCCAGGATGCTCGCCGCCGCGAGAGATAAGAAGATACCGCGGGTCAGCCCCGGGACACTGCCCAGGGCGAGCGCGCAGCAGAGCAGTCCGGCGAACGCCACACCATCTAGGAGTGTCTCGACGACGAACACCAAGGAAACCATCTGGGGCCGAGGAACGCCCAGACGGCGGGCGCCAATCTGAACGCGCACGACATCCCCGGCCCTGAAAGGCAGAAGGCCATTGACCAGGTTGCCGAGGAAGAAGAGCTTGGCGGTTTCGGCGAACCGTGGGTTCGCAAACGGCCGCATCGTCACCTGCCAGCGCGCCGCGTGAATCACCTTCGAGAGGCCGAACACGCCGACGCCCGCTAGCGCCCAGCCAACCTTGACATCGTCCAGCGCAGCTAGCGCCTCAGGCAGGTCAACCCGCCAGGCAAGCAGCGCAACAGCCAGGCAGAGCAGAGCGAGGCCAGCCAACTGCCGTGCCAGGTTGGAGGAGAACAGCTTGCGCACGCCGCCTAGCGTAGCCGTTGCTGTGACCATAGACTGGCCCAACGTGCGCCTCGACTATAGCTTCGAAGGCAAGATCGAGCCCTTGCCTCAGCCGGAGGGTAGCTACTTCTACCTCCCGTTTGAGGTGCCCGAGAACACCAGCCGCATCACCGTCAGCTACCACTACGAGAACAGCGGCCAGGCCTCGGAGAGCCCGGAGCCGCCGCCGTCCGCGGAGCGCCCCGATCACAATGTCATCGACATCGCCCTGTTCGACTCCCGCGGCATCGATCCCATCACGGGCGGCTTCCGCGGCTACAGCGGCAGCGCGCGGCAGAGCTTCTTCCTGAGCCCCCACGATGCAACGCCCGGCTACCTGCCAGGCGAGCTGGCCGTTGGCCAGTGGAACATAATGCTCGGCGTCGCTCAGCTCCTACCAGAGGGTGCCCGCTGGTGGGCCAGCGTCGAGATCGACGTTGACAACCTGCAACACGGCGGTCTTGCCGAGACAACATGGCGAACTCGCAGCACGTCCGAAGAGCACGCGCACGAAGGCGGCCGCTGGGTCCCCGGCGACCTCCATAGCCACACCGAGCACTCAGATGGCGCCAATACCGTAGGTGAGCTGGCCGCTTACGCCTACGAGATGGGCCTCAAGTACCTGGCGATCACCGACCACAACACCACCTCCCACCATCGCGAGGTCGCCGACCACAGCTCGAACGAGCTCTTCCTCATCCCGGGTGAGGAGGTAACAACCTACTACGGCCACGCCAACGTCTGGGGACTTCGCGACTGGGTCGACTTCCGCTGCCGCGACGACGACGGCCTACGCCGCATCGTCGACTTGGTCCACGATCGTGGGAAGCTCTTCTCGATCAATCACCCCAAGCGCGGGGGCCCCGACTGGCGTTTTCACAACACTGTCTTCGACTGTGTCGAGGTGTGGCAGGCGCCCTGGCGCTGGCGTAACCAGGAATCACTCGACCTCTGGTCAAGGATGCTCCGCGAAGGTCATCGTGTCGTCGGCGTCGGTGGCAGCGACATCCACGCCGTCCCACCCGCACCCGTCGTTGTGCCCGGACACGGCCCCGGAAACCCCTGTACCTGGCTCTGGATCGAGGGCGCGGTCAGCGAGGAAAGGGTCCTCGAGGCAATACGCGCCGGCCACGTCCTGATCAGCGAGTCAGCGAATGGCCCGCTAGTCGACATGCGCGTGGGCGCTGCGTTGCCGGGCGACGAAGCCGTGGTCAAGGAAGGCCCGCTCGAAGTGAGTCTGCGCCTCGAGGGCTGCCAGGGACGCACAGTTCGCCTCCTCTACAACGAGGACGAGGTGTGGCGGAAACGCTACGAAGTCGAGTTTGCGGACGAGATCGTGGAACTGGTTGCCGAGCACGATGGCCCACTGCGCGCAGAGCTCTGGGGCGAGCGTGGCCGCCCAGAGCGCGGCGAGGTGGTCTGGGCGCTCACCAACCCGATATACCTAGAGATCAGAAAACCCTGAACTTTAACGGTTCCGGAACTGATTCCGGTTGACGGTCGAGCCGATGACCAGTCCGGCGGCAGCCAGGACAGCGTTCTTGGCCAGAAACTCGCCGGTTATGGTCAACAGGTCTGGTCTTCCATTGAACACGCGCTCGCGAGCAAGGATCGCCGGCGCCATGGCGCCTGCTAGTTGCAACCAAAACGTGCCGAGAGTCATACGTGTAAGGGCATCTGAGGCTTTCTTGCTGATAGGCAACAATGGAGCCGCGAGACCGGCGCCGATCGCCACCTCCCAGGCGCCCAGCACATAGTGAAACGCCGGGTAGGGCATCATCGGGTAGGCATCCTCAATCAGGCCGCTGACCGGGCTGCGGCGGACGAGCTTCAGGTAACCGAACCACAGGTAGACCAGCGCCAGGCTCGCCCGCAACGCTGGGACGCTCCAGCGTTGCATGAGCGCCACGAACTCACGGTCGACTTCGGCCGCGACTGCTCCCAGGTCGCGGTCCTCGGCGTAGCTCGTGCGGGGGCTCAGGACGATGCTCTCAGGTCTTCCGGCGTGTGCTTATGCTGTTCGGTCCCCTGCGGCGTGAGAGTGGCCACGTTGTGTTCGGGGAAGTTCGCGTTGCCGATGTTCAGGTGATAGACGAGGTGGCCGCCGATCGATCCGGCTATCGCCACCATGCCCAGCGCTGTCCACGAGAGGACATAGGCCGCCCAGAGCTCACCAGAGCCTGTGGCAGGGACATCACCCCAGCGGATTACGGCGCTGATCAGGTTCAGCCCTGTCGCTCCAAGGTTCAACAGCGCGTGGATCATGCCCCATGACTTGGCGCTCCAGTCGCGGGGGATGAACAGGTAGTCCAGTGTGCCGGTGAGCGCCGCCAACAGTGCGCCGACGATTCCCGCGTTGAGCATCCACTGCGAGATGCGAAACCACGTCGGGTCGGAGTCATCGAAGAGATAGAACAGGTCGAAGACGAAGGCGCCGACGTACAGGCCGATCGGGATCGTGACCAGGGCAGGGTGAATCGGGTTGCCGAAATAGTGTGCCTTGCTATGCATGACGCCTCCAGCTCTGCGCGCAGGGAGGGGTCAATTCGATCTTAGTGGAGGATTTTGGCGGTCCGGCTCAGCTGCGCACGCCGGAGAGAAGGTAATGCACGGCGCGGGTGACGTACTCTCGCATCTCTTCGCTCGCCTCGTCGCCAGCCTTCCGGTCGTCGGCATGCGCGGCGAGCAGAGCGTCGACAAAGGCGCCCCAGATCGCGTGGACGAAGCTCTGGCCGGTCACCTGCGGGTCGATCTCGCGGATCTCGCCGGCCTCGATGTACTCCCTGAACACATTCGCCATCCCGTTTACCCAGCGATGCATGAGGTCGCGATGCTGCTTGATAGCGGCTTCGTCGTTCGTCAGCGACTCGTTGATGACCAGGCGGAGGATCTCGCGATTACGTTCGAGAACCTCGAGAGTACCCAACGCGATCCGGGTCAGGACCTCCTCGGGCTCGCCGGAGACGTGATAGGCCTCGAGTCGTTCCACACCCTGGATGAGCTCGCTCTCCTCATAGAGAGCCTCGATCACTTCGCGTTTCGACGAGAAGTGGTAGTAGATGCCGGCGTCGCTCATTCCCGCAGCTCGGGCAATGTCTCGAGTGCTGGTCCGTGAGTAACCGTTGGTGGAGAAGAGCTGCAGCGAAACGTCCAGGATGTGCCTGCGCATCTCAGGACCGCCGGCAGGCCTACCGTTAGCCTGGCGGGGTCGCGTCTGAGCCGTAGTCATAACGTCAATGTCCCCCAACGAAGCGTAGCACTGGATAGAGCACCCTCTGGGAAATGTGAAAGTAAGCGCTTGCTTATATAGTGACGTATATCCGTCGGACGGCCCAGAGCTTGCCGATAATCCAAGTGAACGCGAACCAAGGAGCGAATTCATGGCTGTCGACACCGAAACCCTGGCCAAACTCCAGGAGGAGCCCGAGAAGCCCATCAGCGATCTCGAGTGGATGAACCTCGCGGGCGAGTGGGGGGTCAAAGCGGTCCCTGGCCGCCGTGGACTCACCCTCGAAGACATCTCTGTTGGGTCGTACGGTGAGGTCGCCGACGAGAGCCGCAACCATGGTTTCGCAGCCCGAGGCGTCACACGCCGGCCTGAAGCGCCGCGCAGTCGCGTTGCCTATCAGACGGCTGCCGATGTTTGGTCGAACAATGCCAGGCTCCTGTATGAGGAGGCTGTCGCCCGTCAGTGGAGCTCTGCTACAGACATCCCCTGGGAGGAAGTGCAGGAGCTCCCCGAAGAGCTCGAGCGGGCGATGTGTCAGTACTGCACTTTCCTGACTGAGGTGGAGTTCATCGCCGGGGACGTGCCCGGCCAGTGGCTCCCTCAGATCAGCCCTGAGTACTACGAATCCAAGCTCTTCCTGGCCAGCCAGATCATGGACGAGGCAAGGCACCTCGACGTCTTCCGCAAGCGCTTGTTCGTCAATGGCGGCGGCATGCTCAGCCAGACGCCCGAGTCAGGACTGAGCCTCCTGCTCAACGCCAAGGACTTCACCGAGGCCTCGTCGATGATGCACATCCTGGCCGAAGGCTTCGTGCAGAGCCTCTTCCGCATGGGTGAATACCTGGGGCCTAGCGAGGTCGACAAGAAGATCTTCCGCATGTGTGCTCAGGACGAGTCCCGCCACCTCGCCTTCGGCGTCATGCACCTCAAGTACGTCCTTGAGAAGAGCCCGGAACGCCGCGAAGAGATCCATTCATACCTGGACAACTTCGAGGACGTCCTCGCCGGACCGTCGCCCGAGGAGCTGACAACAGGCGCCGTCATGACCCAACCGCAGCAGGAGGCGCTTGTCATCCTCTTCGCCGGGGGCCGGGAGAACCTGGACGAGGGTTATCAGAAACTCATGGCCGCCAACAAGCGGCAGGTCAACGAGTACATGCAGAGGCTGGAGGTTGCCGGGCTTGGTGACCGCCGCGAGCGCATGAACCCGATGATGAAGGCGGCGCTGAACTAACGCCTGAAGCTCAAGCGCAGAAAGCTCCGATGCGTCCGCTGGATTGCCGCGCGCAGATCACGAATCTGTGCCGTGTGTTCTCGGTCGTGGCGGGCCACCACGCGGAAGAACTCGGCCGGGTCGACCAGCGAGTCCTGCCATGGTGAGCTGTGCGTGAACAGGCTGCCGTCCGGTATCGCTTCGAGGCAGTCGAGGAGTTCGTTGAAGCCATGATCCAACTCTTCGAGGATCTGGTGGAGGGTGTGGCTCGCGCGCATCGCGACCTGACCCGCATTGAACTCGTGCCAGTCGCTGTCTCCGAAACGAACAGACGTCTCTGACAAGGCGCGTGGCGTGCTGGGACATCCCGATAGCGCCTCGCGCGTCCCCTCGACAGCTTCGCGCTCCCAGGCGCAGAGGTGGCAGAGAATATCGCGGATGCACCAGCCGCCATCGAGGAAAGGAGTAGAGAGGGTCGCCTCCGGGAGACCGATCAGCGACGACTTCAGCGCGGCCCGGGCTTCAACAAGGTCTCTGCGCAGACCCTGCTTTGTCTGAGTAGCCTGGACGGTTTGTGCCATTGGACCACCGCGGGTGGGGAGGCACGCCGTGCAAACAGTTTACATCCGCGGCCCAGGTTTTCTAGAGCAGGGCCTTCGCCAGCGCCTTCCACTGTGGCGTTGCCAGCGTTCGCGGGTCTTCAGTTATGACCTGTACGCAAACATGGTCCGCACCGGCCTCGTGATGGGCCTTGACGCGCGCCACAACGGTGTCCATGTCACCCCACGCGACTATGGCGTCGACCAGCCGGTTGCTGCCGCCGTCAGCCAGGTCCTCGTCGGTAAAGCCCATCCGTTTCAGGTTGTTCGTGTAGTTCGGTGCTCGCAGGTAGACGGCCATGTGACCGCGGGCGAGCGTCCGCGCTTTCTCAGGATCAGTTTCCAGGACGACGGCTTGCTCGGGTGCCAGGAGCGGCCCCTGGCCCATAGTCTTGCGGGCGAAGGTGGTGTGCTCGACGGGCACAAAGTAGGGATGTGCGCCGAGCGTCTTTTCTGCCGCCAGTTTCAGCATCTTCGGACCCAGTGCCGCCAGCACGCGTGCGGGCTCGACCGAAGGCTGAGCAGCCATGAACGGCGCCGCGTCCATCTTTTCCAGGTACTCGACCATCGCGCTGTAAGGCTTCTCATAGAGATGGCCACGCAGGTGCTGCACGAGGTGGTAGTGACTCGCCCCGAGCCCGAGCAGAAAGCGATCGGGATACGCTTCGGTCAGCGTTCGCTGGGCGGCCGAAGCCGTAACGGCGTCACGCCCCCAGATCGTCGCTATTCCAGTCGCGATGACGATGCTCTTCGTCCCGCCGAGGATCAGCGACGAGTTGGTGAACGCCTCTCGGCCCACAGCTTCCGGTAGCCAGATCGCGCCCCAACCCATGTCCTCGATCTCGCGCGCCACCCGCTGCGACTCAGCCGACGGCAGGCCATCAAGTTGAAAGGTCCAGATCCCGAATCTTCCAATGTCCATGCCGTTGAGACTAAGTGGAGATCGAACTTAACGCGCATCCACCAGCACGCCGCCCTCTGGCCTCACGCGCTACGTTTCGCTAGGTCGATGCTTTTACGCAGGACGCTAACGCTTGCCGGAACTCCTCGGGGTCCAGGATGGCGTTATACTCCGCCGCCTCTCGCACGCTGCCCCGCAGAAGGATGTACGTTGACGGATCCATGCGAATTCCGTACTCCTCGAGCACCTCCAGGATCCCGGGATAGCGGTCGATGAGGTCGCCGACATTCGTCTCGTCGGTGATCTCGACGGCGGTCCGCTCGTCGAGCTGAGGGCTACCCACTGGCGAACACCGCCTCCTCCGGGATCTTGCCCCAGTCAGGCTTCCAATCCGGCATCCGCAGCCCGAACTCATCGAGCCGCTCCTTGACCTCGGTGGCGAAGGACTCTCGCACAGCCTGGTTGTCGCGTACCTTTAGCCCGAGCTCGCGGTACAGCTTGTTCTTCGGGGTGTTCGCGCGGCCGAAGATGTTCATCGTCCGCGGGAACCACTTGTCGATTGCG
>DASTBR010000166.1:0-2693 GCA_035711945.1 Dehalococcoidia bacterium | reverse complement strand
TCGAGCCGACCCGCTCGCCGGTGCTCTCTGGCGGCAAGGCAGGCGTCCACGGCATCCAGGGCATCGGCGCCAGCTTCATCCCCGGCATCCTCGACCGCGACGTGATCGACGAGATCATCACCGTTGGCGACGGCGACGCCTATCGTATGGCGCGCCGGCTGACCCGCGAAGAGGGTTTGCTGGTCGGCGTGTCGGCTGGGGCCAACGTCGTCGCCGCACTTCAGGTGGCCGAGAGGCTCGGCGGCGAGGCGCGCGTTGTCACGATTCTTCCCGATACCGGCGAGCGCTACCTAAGCGTGAACATGTGAGCAGAGAATGAGCAGCGTACAGGTCTACATCCCGACTCCATTTCGCAAGCTCACCGGCGACCGTTCCTACGTAAGGGCTGAAGGCGAGCGCATCGACGACGTTCTTCAGAGCCTCGAGGTGAGCTACCCGGGGATCCGCGACCTGATCTTTGACGAAGAGGGCGAGATACCTGCCCACATCAACGTCTACGTAAACAACAAGGAGATAAGCATGCTTAACGGCCGCCAAACGGAGGTCAACGAAGGCGACGAGGTGGCCGTCATCCCTGCTATCGCGGGGGGCGCCACAGGCGTTGCCGAAACGCAGCCGGCCGCCCGCGCGCTGACGCCGGATGAGGTAATGCGCTACTCACGGCACATCATCATGGGCCAGGTCGGCAGCGTCGGTCAGCGCAAGCTGCTCAACGCGAAGGTGCTGGTAATCGGTGCCGGCGGCCTCGGCTCGCCCGTCGCCCTTTACCTCGCGCTCGCCGGTGTCGGCACGATCGGCCTCGTCGACTATGACGTCGTCGATATCAGCAATCTGCAGCGCCAGGTCCTTCACCAGAACGACGATGTCGGCAAGCCCAAGGTCGACTCAGGGCGGGAGACTCTGCTCGCCTACAACCCGAACGTTGAGATCAAGGTCCATCCCCACGGCATCAACTCGGGTAACGCGTTCGAGATCATCAAGGACTACGACATCGTCGTGAACGGCGCGGACAACTTCGCAACCCGCTACCTGGTCAACGACGCCTCCTACCTGTCGGGGAAGCCGCTCGTCGACGGCGCCATCCTGCTCTTCGACGGCCAGGCCAACGTCTACGTCCCGGGCACGGGCTGCTATCGCTGCCTCTTCCCGGCGCCACCGCCACCGGGCATGGTGCCCAATTGCGCCGAAGCCGGCGTGCTTGGAGCCCTGACCGGCACAATCGGCAGCATTCAGGCCACCGAGGCGCTGAAGCTGATCCTTGGCATTGGCAACACGCTGGAGGGCCGCATGCTGCTCTACGACGCCCTCAACATGGAGTTCCGCCAGGTCAAGATCCGCCGCGATCCCGACTGCCCGCTCTGTGGCGACAACCCAACGATCACCGAGTTAATTGACTACGACGCGTTCTGCGGGGTGCCCGCCGGGACGCAGAGCTAGAGCTGGAGAATCAAATGGCTGTGAAAGTTCACGTAACGTCAGTGCTGCAGAAAGTCGTCGGCGGTCAGAAAGTCGTTGAAGGCGAAGGCGCAACCGTCGGCGCCCTGCTCAGCGACCTCGACGACCGCTACCCCGGGTTCAAACAGCAGGTCACCGCCGACGGTGGCGACCTCCATCGCTTCGTCAACATCTACCTCAACGACGAGGACATTCGTTACCTCGGTCAGCTGAATACGCCACTGGCCGAGGGCGATGTCGTTTCCATCCTGCCCGCCCTCGCCGGCGGCTGCGCTTAGGGGCAGGCAATCCTCTACAGCAGCATCGTCGACGTCGTCGGCAACACACCCCTCGTCGAGATCCCGCGGATGAGCCCGAAGCCGGGTGTCCAGATCTACGTCAAGCTTGAGGGTCAGAACCCGACCGGCTCGGTCAAAGACCGTATCGCCAAGTACATGATCGAGTCGGCCGAGGAAAGCGGACTCCTGACGCCGGACAAGGTCATCCTCGAGCCCACGAGCGGCAACACCGGCATCTCGCTGGCCATGATCGCCCGCCGCAAGGGCTACAGACTGACGGTTGTCATGCCAGAGAACGTCAGCGGTGAGCGCATCCAGCTGCTCGAGGCCTTCGGCGCCAGCGTTGTGCTCTCGGACGGCGCGCTGGGCTCCAATGGCTCGATCGCTGTCGCCCAGGAGATGGCCGCCAAGCACGACAAGTACTTCATGCCCTACCAGTACGGCAACGAGGACAACCCCCGCGCTCATTACGAGGGCACCGGCCCCGAGATTGTCCGCGATCTCCCCGGGGTGACTCATTTTGTGGCAGGCCTCGGCACCGGCGGTACCCTGACCGGCGTCGGCCGCTTCCTCAAGGAGACAAATCCTGACGTCAAGATCATCGCCGCCATACCGCACCCCGGCGACCTGGTTCAGGGCCTTCGCAGCCTCGAGGAAGGCTTCATCCCGCCCGTCCTTGACGAGTCGGTCCTCGACGGGCGCATCGTGGTCGACAGCAAGACCTCGTTCGCCACGACGAAGGAGCTGACCCAGAAGGAAGGCATCTTCGCCGGCATTTCGGCTGGAGCAGCCGTCAAGACGGCCCAGCGCATCGCCCAGCGCGAGGAGTCAGGCAAGATTGTCGCCCTCCTCGCCGATGGCGGCTGGAAGTACCTTTCGACCAACCTCTGGACCCAGGACTACGAGGACATCGAAGAGGAAGTCGAAGGCAAGGTCTGGTGGTAACGCTAGAGTGATGGC
>DASTBR010000165.1:0-6515 GCA_035711945.1 Dehalococcoidia bacterium | reverse complement strand
CGACGCTGCATTTGCTCCCCGGTGAGGGGCATCTGCTGGTGGTGGACAGGATCGAGGAGATCCTGCGGAGATTGGTTGAGGCGCAGGAGGCGGTCGGCTCGAAGGTTTAGAGGGAGTTGGAGCCGGGAGGGTTGAGCCGGTAGATGAGAGTCCCGCCTCCGATCAGATGCTCAACCCTCCCCTACAAGGGGTTCTCGCCCGGTTTCGAAGTCCTCGATGAGTGAGGTGCTGGGGAGGGCGTATTACCATACGCCCCTACAGTGGATAAGCAATCGCAGACGCTAACTCTGAGGGATGGCCGGAAGCTGGGATTCGCAGAGTACGGTGACCCGAACGGGAAGCCGGTGTTCTGGTTCCACGGCTTCCCCGACTCGCGGCTGGAGGCGAACTTTGCCCACGACGCGGCGGCCGAGATCGGCGTTCGCGTGATCTGCTTCGACCGGCCGGGCTACGGCCTGTCGGACTGGAAGCCGGGACGCAGGATCCTCGACTGGCCGGAGACGATGGCCGAGGCTGCGGCGCTGTTCGGTTACGAGCGCGCTGGCATTGTCGGGGTATCGGGAGGCGGGCCTTACGCGGCGGCGATGGCATTCAAGAGGCCCGAACTCTGTACTACCGTGGCGATTGTTTCGGGGTTGGGGCCGCTGGATGTAGCCGACTCGGCGAAGGGGATGAACCCGATCGGCCGAATGATCTGGCGGTCGCATCGCTGGTTTCCGTGGAACGCGTGGCTGGCGATGTTCTGGGCGGGCTTCTTCCTCAAGCGGCTGTCAGACCGGGCCTTCGAGTGGAACCTGCGGCGGCTGCCGCCGGCGGACCGGGCGGTCATCGAACAGAACCCGGACATGAGGCAGCGCTTCCGGGAAGTGGTACGCGAGGCGTTCCGGCAGGGAACGCGGGGCACGGCGCACGACCTGGTCCTCTATGGGAGCTCGTGGGGCTTCCGGCACAAGGACATCAAGGCGCCGATGCACGTCTGGCATGGGGACGCGGATACGATCGTGCCGTTCTCGATGGGGCAGTATCACGCGTCGGCGACACCCGGCGCGACGGCCCATTTCTGCGCGGGAGAGGGCCACTTTCTCGTTGTGCCGCGGGTGCGGGAGATTCTCGACGTTGTGGTGGCAGGCTGAGTGGTTCGAATCGGGCGGATGCAATACGCCCCTACCCAGGCCCGAGCGGCGAATCGTCTACGCGGCAGCCAGGGGGTAGAGCTGCCAGTCGCCGGGCAATCCCTTCAGGGTGACTGTGCGGCCTGACTCGAACTGCAGGTCGGAGCCGGCGACAAGATCTCGCACGGACCGCGAGACCAGGACCTCGCTCGGACCGGCGCTGGCGGCGATGCGAGCGCCGGCATGAACGGCCACGCCCCCGACCTTCTCGCCCATGACCTCGCACTCCCCGGTGTGCACGCCGGCACGGACCTCTATTCCCAGAGCCTGTACGCCTTCAACAATCGCGGCCGCGCAGCGGACGGCACGGGCCGGGCTCTCGAAGGTGGCCAGGAAGCCGTCGCCGGCGTTGTCGACCTCGTGACCGCCGTGGGCTTTTAGCTGCCTGCGCACGATGGCGTGGTGGTCCGCGAGCATGCGGGCCCAGCGCTGATCGCCCATCTCGAGCGCGTGAACCGTGGAGTCAACGATGTCTGTAAATAGGACCGTGAGCAGACGGGTGCCGGCGGAGATCCGCTCTAAGAACTCTAGAATCACCGCCGCGAATTCCTCCCCGGCTTGAGGGTTGGCGGGTTCCGTAACGTTGGCGCCCGGTCGGAAGTTTTGGATGACCGACCAAAGCTTTGTCCGGCGAACTTCTGCTCCGGGGACGAAGCGCAAGAAAAGCTGGGTTGCCTCGCCCTCGGGGTAGTCGTCGAATTCGAGTGGGGCTTCCACGTACAGGCAGGGCAGGGTGACGTCGGGCGACTCGGCCAGCAGATCGAGCGAGTCCCAGGAGGTCAGGAGATTGTCCACGTAGGAATGGTCCAGGGCCTCCTGCGCCACGTCGGCCGCCTGTTCGTCAACCTTGCCAAGCGTTGCCGGCATGCGGCGTCCGGGGCTACGCGCGCGGTAGCCCGCCGCAGAAGCTGCCGCGAAATTGCCTATGCCTAGTCGCTCGAGAGTGACGTCTGGCAACGCCCAGTCGCTTGCAACGAGTGAGCGTGTTCCGGCGGAGATCCGCGATAGGGTGATTAGTGCGATGGACACGGCGGTCCCCAAGGCAAGAACGTGACAGCCCGGCCTTAGGGCCCGGCTGAGGACTTCCACGAAAGCCTGCCAGGTCGGGTCTGACGATGGTCCTCCACGCACTCCTGGCCAGCGAAAAATCTCTACCTCTGTGCGGTCTCGCAGAATCCGGACTGCGCGGGCGGGCGCGGGGAGTGCGTCGACTATTTCTGGCGACGCCCAGATCGGCGGTAGGACAAGGAGTCGTTCGGCCATTTGGGGCAACCTGTGCTGAGCAGGTTAAACGAGCGACAATCTCGAGTTCCAAGCGCCACTCACGTGAGCGAGCGGATGCAATGTCTCCAGAGGCGACTCGCGAACGTCCCCTACACAAACGGGTTGGCTCACATGGCGCGCTTGCCGCGAGGGGTGTCCTCGCGACAGCTCCTCTATTCAGTAGCCAGGGGGTAGAGCTGCCACTCACCGGGCAGGCCTCTCAGGGTCAGGGTGCGGCCAGAGTCGAACTGCAGGTCGGAGCCGGCAACCAGGTCTCGCACGGACTGCGAGACGAGGACCTCGCCTGGCCCTGCGCTGGTGGCGACGCGAGCGCCGGCGTGGACGGCCACGCCGCCGACTTTTTCGCCCATGACCTCGCACTCCCCGACGTGCACACCGGCCCGGACCTCGATTCCCAGGGGCCGTACGCCTTCAACGATTGCTGCGGCGCAGCGAACGGCACGTGCGGGACTCTCGAAAGTGGCCAGGAAGCCGTCGCCGGCGTTGTCGACCTCGTTGCCGCCGTGTGCTTTCAGCTGCCTGCGCACGATGGCGTGGTGGTCCGCGAGCATGCGGGCCCAGCGTTGGTCGCCCATTTCCAAGGCCTGGACGGTCGAGTCGACGATGTCGGTGACGAGAACAGTCAGGAGGCGACTGCTGGCTCTGAGGCTATCGAGAAACTCGACGACGATATGACCAACCTCCTCCCCTCCCCCTGGGCGCCGATGGCGGAGCCCCCAGATCTCTGTGCGGCGAACCTGGGCGGTCGGGACGAAGCGCAGAAAGAGATCGATCGCCTCCCCTTCGGGAAACTGGCTGACCTCTGGAACGGGCTCGACAAGGAGGCAGGGGAGGCTGAGGTGTGGTGACTCCGCCAGCAGATCGAGGGATTCCCAGGAACGCAAGTAGTCATCGAGGTATGAGTAGTCCAGCACGTCACCCGCCAGTGCGGCGGCCTGCTCGTTGGGACTGCCGGTGATGCCGTCGGATCGGGGTAGCGCCCACTCTCCGAGTTGAACCTCTGAGACAACGAGAGTTCTGACGTCCTGGGTGCGGTAGCCGGCGGCCGACACTGCGGCAATGCCGCTGATGCCCAACACTTCCAGCGTCCGATCAGGGATCGCGAACTCGAGGGCGATAAACGAGCGGGCAGCGGCGTCCGGCTCGGACAGAGCTAGCAGCGCCAGAGAAACAGACCCAGGCGAGGCAAGCACGTGACAACCAGGCGTCAGGGCCTCCCTGACAAGTTCGACCGAAGCCTGCCATGTCGGTGGCGCAGTCGGCCCTCCATGCACGCTTGGCCAGCGGAACACATCGACTTCGGCGTGTTCGCGTAGGATGCGGACGAGCGCGGTCGCGGGCCCGAGCAGATTATCGAGCGTCTCAGGGGAAATCCAGTGTTCGGGGAGCAGGAGCAGACGTTCGGCCATGGTCCTCCCTCCCGTCAACCGGTTGTAGTAAGGCGATCCTACTGTCGGGGTCGTTGTGCCGGTGATTGACAGGCCAGCCGGTGGGTTTAGCCGAACGCGTTGCGTCGGAATCGGGCGGGTGCAATGTCTCGAGAGGCGACTCTGCGGAAGCCCTACACACGCAGAATCGCTGGATTCGATGCGTGGCGCGGCTTAGCCGCGCAACTACAACAAAGGCGAAGCGCCGACTTAACCGGTGGGCTTGCAGCGCTTGCAGGCGCGGTAGCCGGCGGCCTCGGCTTCGGCGGTTGTCCTGTAGAAGGTGACGTTCTTGGCGAGCGGGGTGCGCGCCGGGCAGACCGGGCGGCAGAAGACGCCGGTTGTCCTGACGGCGGTGTAGAAGACGCCGTCGTATGAGGCGTCGCGGCGAGTGATGGCTTCGTAGCGGGTGGCGTCGTCCAAGGTGGTCATGTCGTCCTCCGTTGTCGTTGTGATAACGCGTGGCGAGGAGGGTATGTGAAATCCCGATCGTGGTGGGGTGGATTCGAAGGACGGCGCGCCTTAGGCGCGCAACTACAAAGGGTGGACGAATTAGTCGGTATCGGGCTGCTCGACGCGGGGGAAGGCGACGCAGAATGTGGCGCCGTGTCCAAGCTGGCTCTCGACCCAGATGTGGCCGCCGTGGGCTTCGACGATCTCGCGGGCGATGTAGAGGCCGAGACCGAGGCCTGACTTGTGACGGCGCTCGCCCTGGCCGTATGGCTGGAAGATCGTTTCCTGCTCCTCTGGCGAGATTCCCTGGCCCTCGTCGGTGACGCGGACAAGGGCTTCGGGTCCATCGGCGCTGACGGATATGACTACCTTGCCGCCGGCGGTGTAGCGGACTGCATTGTCGAGGAGATTGGTCAGAACCTGCTCGATGCGGCCGCGGTCGGCGAGGATCTCGATCGTTTCGGTGGGCACTGTTGACTCGACGGGGGTGTGGGGATAGGTGACCTCGCTGGTCTTGGCCAGCCGGGACACCAGCCGGGTGAGATCGACGTAGTCGAGGTCGAGGGTCTGGAGCAGACCGCCCGACTGGATGCGCGATATCTCGAGCAGCGTGTTGATAATGGCGACCATGCGGTTGGCCTCGCTGAGCAGCTCACGGAAGGCGAAGTCCGACTCCTCGTCGCGGCCGGCGTACTGGCGCTCCAGCAGGTGTGCGTAGCCGACGACGGTAGTTAACGGCGTCTTCAGCTCGTGACTGACGACACTGAGGAAGTCGTCCTTGAGGCGGTTGAGCTCCTCGAGCGACTCCTGGCGTGCCTGTTCCTCGGTTATGTCACGTAACACCGAGACGGCGCCCATGTTCTGGCCATCGGGCGTACGTACAGGCGATGCAGTTACGCGCAGAGTGACACGGGACCCGTCGGGGCGCTCGACGATGACGTCGGCCGTGCCGCCCTGGCCGGTGATGGTCGTGCGCAGGCTGATGATCTCTTCCGGCACCTTGATCTCTTCGCCATCGAGGCGGAAGAAGCGCAGCCGGCGTGCCCCGCGGACGAAGGGTGTGCCCAAAGGCACCTGGACACCGGTGAGGCGAGCGCTGGCGGCGTTAGCGAGGACGATCTGGCCCTCGTTGTTGACGAAGATCACGCCGTCGGACATGTGCTCGAGGGTTGCGCTGAGCTGGGCGGCGCTTTCCGCGGCCAGTGCGCGGCTGACTTCCATCTCCGTGGCGTGCCGGCGCTCGGCGGTGATGTCGCGAACGACAACAACGGCGCCGACAGTATCGCCGGTTTCTGTGCGCACGGGCGAAGCTGTGACGCTGACGGAGATGGGAGGGCCATCGGGCGGGCGGGCAATCAGCTCGGCTGAGACGTCGCGACCAGTCTCCAGGGCCTGCCGGCCGACTGAATCGTCGAGGAGAAAGCGGGTGCCGTCGATGCGGTAGAGCTGGATGCTCTGCAGGGCTTCACCCAACGATGTGTTGGGTGGCACGCTCATGCCGGTCATCCTGCTGACGGCAGGGTTGTAGTAGATGAGGCGGAGATCGCGGTCGATGAGGGCAACACCATCCGCCATGCTCTCGAGCGTTGTGCGCAACTGGGCCAGGCGTTCTTCGGCGACGCTGCGGCTGTGGGTTAGCTCGGCTTCGTGCAGGCGCTCAAGCGTGATGTCTCGGAAGACGGAGATTGCGCCATTGATCTCGCCGTCTGGACCTTTAAGCGGCGAGGCGTTGAAGGCGATGATGATGCGGCTGCCGTCGGGACGAACGAGGGTTAGCTCCTGCGAGAGCACCTGCCCCTCGCGGACGAGTCGCGGCAGGCGGTCGAGTGGTTGCAGCTCACGCCCGTCTTCGAGGATGTAGCGAAGGCGGCGGTAACCTTCGTTGATGTCGTCTTCGTAGCCGCGGAGGCCGAGCAGGTCGATGGCCGTCGGGTTCAAATAGGTCACGCGGCCGTTGAGGTCGATCTGGACCAGGCCCTCGGCCATCTGCTCAACGGTCAGCCTCAGCTCCTCGGCGCGCTCCTCTGCGCGCTTGAGCGCAGCGGCATTGGCGACGACAGCGGCAGCCTGCACGGCGAGCCCCTGGATGGCCTCCAGCTCGTCGGCCAGGAAGGCGTGGGGCTGGTCGAAGACGATCGTGATGACGCCCAGGCGCTGCCCCAGGTAAACCAGGGGCACA
>DASTBR010000164.1:0-2149 GCA_035711945.1 Dehalococcoidia bacterium | reverse complement strand
TAGACGGCGAATGCCGCCGCCCGAAGCTTATAGACGTCCTGGAGCTGAGGCAGATTTGGATAGGCAGCGAACCCGCGCAGGGTCAGCATGTTCGCAGCGGGCTCGTCCTTCAGCCGCTCGCGGGCCTGGTCCACCCAGGCATTGACCAACTGGGCAGTGCGCGCGGCAGCGGGATCGCTTGAATCGTATGGCTCCGCCGTGAGTGCCTTGATGCCCTCGGCCTGCGGGTCAGTGTCGCGAACGCTGTCGCTGAGCCCGTCGCCTCTCAAGACGAGCACAAAACGGTGATCCTTCACCGGGCGCACGATGGCTTCAGCGCCATTGAGCGTGATTTCCTGCAGACGTTCGACGAGCGGCGCGCTTTGCCTGGTCGGTATTCGGCCGGCGCGGCGGTCGGTGATTGTCCCATCCGCGTCCACCGTGCAAAAGTTGCCGCGCGCCGCGACGTCGTCCGGGTCGAGCTCAAAACCAATTCCCGTTGCCTCGAGTACGCCTCGGCCGATGTCATACTGCTCAGGATCAAAACCGAACAGGGCCAGGTGGCCGGGGCCGCTTCCGGGCGTGATTCCGGGGCCCACCGGGTAGGTCAGGCCCAGCGCGCTTGTCCGGGCAAGGATGTCGAGGTTCGGCGTGTCCGCCTCCTGCAGCTCGGTCCGGCCGGTCTCCGGCCTGGCCAATCCGCCGAGCCCATCGAGCACGCAGAGGACGATGCGCGACGGCGTCTCGCGGGTCAGCTCGCGAATGACATTGAGGTTCATGCTGGCGCAGCCATTCGATCCATCAATGCCTCGACCGCGGGAAGCTTCTCGCCGGCGAGCATCTTCAGGGAGGCGCCGCCACCTGTCGAGACGTGCGTGAAGCGATCAGCGAGATCAAGCTGCTCAACGATCAGAGCTGTCTCACCGCCGCCCAGGATTGTGGTCCCGTCGACCTGGGCGACTGCACGGGCGATCTCGTGCGAGCCGTCCGCCGTGCGAGGGAACTCGATCACGCCCATCGGACCGTTCCAGACAACCTGGCGGCATCCCTCGAGGACCCGCTTGTAGACCTCAACCGTCTTCGATCCAATGTCGAGGATCATCGAGCCCGCAGGCACATCCTTGACCGAGACGGTGTCGAAACGTGCTTCAGCATCGAAGCGATCCCCGACGACTACGTCCACGGGTAGCATCAGCTGTTTCTTGCTCTCTCCGGCCTGATCCATGATCGCCCTCGCCGACTCCAGCTGGTCGTCCTCGACGAGGGACTTGCCTACCGCGAAGCCTTCGGCTTTAAGGAACGTATTGGCCATGCCACCGCCTATCAGGATGCGATCCGCAACCTTCAGCATTTGGCGGAGCATCGGCACCTTGTCCGATATCTTCGCCCCTCCGCTGATTACCGCGTAGGGGTGGTCGGGATCGTCCACAGCTTTCTCGAGGTAGCGAAGCTCTTTCTCCATCAGCAAGCCCGCCACTGATGGCAGGTACTCCGTGATACCGACGGTTGAGGCATGTTTGCGATGCGCGGTGCCGAAGCCGTCCAGGACGTAGACGTCGGCCAGCGAGGCCAGTTTGCGCGCAAACGACGCCTCGTTCGCTTCTTCTTCGGGATGAAAGCGCAGATTCTCGAGCATGAGCACGCGCCCCGGCGCCAACTCGGCCACCATGTCCTCGATCTCCATGCCCACGGAGTCGGGCGCCATCGTAACTTCCTGTCCGAGCAGCTCGCCGAGCCTCTGCGCGACGCCGCCGAGGCTCAGCTCGGGCACAACCTTGCCTTCCGGTCGGCCCAGCGCTGAGGCGACGATGACCTTGGACTTCTCTTCGACCAGGTACTCGATCGTGGGCAGGGATCCACGAATCCGGCGGTCATCCGTTATCTCGCCACTCTCCGTGTCAAGCGGCACGTTGAAGTCAACGCGTACGAAGACCCGCCGGCCCTCGACGTTGATGTCCCGTACGGTCTTTTTGTTCACCTGTGCCGCCCATCGTCAGGCTACGACATGCCCGTAAACCATCCACGGCCATGGCTCGTACTAGCTTGTAATCAGGCAGCAGAGGTGCATCACCATGTTGAAGATCAGGCGAGATAACGAGATCTATCGCAAGGAGGGCGGCTGGTTCAGCGCCCGCTGGCACTTCTCGTTCGACGAATACCGCGATCCCGA
>DASTBR010000163.1:0-3361 GCA_035711945.1 Dehalococcoidia bacterium | reverse complement strand
CTTCCAACGAGTCACGGTTGCCGATGAAGAACTCGCCGCCGGGCGAGAGGAGGTCTTCGGTATCGCTCGACACGTCTTCAAAGACGAGGACGGATGGCAGTAGCGCGAGAAGAACAACGGCCAACGGCGGAATGATCTCCCGGAGTGAGGATTGACGGACGAGCAGGCGGATCAAGAGCAAAACGGTGGTGACCATCGCGAGCAGCAGCGCCACCACGGGGTGGATGACGCCGATCGCGGCAGCCATCAGCACGAAAGGCAGCCAGCTATCGCGCTCGGGCACATCATCGTCGAACGCTTTGAGCAGATAGACGGCGGCGACGGGGAGGAGGACAAAGGCGGCTGCGGTCTTGTCCTCAGCCGCCGAGAAGAGGACCTGCCAGCCGAGCTGGAATCCAAAGGCCGTGATGCTGGTAAGGAGGATGAGTGCCTGCGCGGCGAGGGCGAAGAGTGCGAGCGCCGCACTATTGAAGACCGTCCGCGCGAGCGCCCAGAACGAGAGTAATGCTCCGACCACGATGAGAGGGGGAACGACGATGCGGTAGAAGACCAGGGGATCGACCTGGAAGATCCACGAGAGGTAGGCCAGAAGGGCAGGCCAGGCGTTGTCGTCGCGGCGGAAGTCGCCTGAGAAGGCGAAGTCCTGAGCATCTCGATAGGCGCGCATGATGGCAGCCGTGGCCCAGCCGTCGAGGTGACGCGGAGCCAGCGTAGCCAGCAAGAGTAGGCCAATTGAGAGCCCGAGCGCGACCAGGGCGAGGAGGATCAGCGGGCGAAGATCGGAGAGAAAGCGGCTCAAGGCATCTGCCTCCATCAGCCGAGCAGGCTGGCGGAAGAGCAGGATGGCGATGGGCAGGAGAAACAGGAGGGCGGCCAGAAGGAAGGATGGGAAGTTGGTCAGTGCGGCAACGAAGGCTGGAAGTGACAGCAAAGCAAGGCCGCTGGCGGGAACAACGCCTGCGAGCTGATCGAAGCTCAAGTCGCGAACGGATAAGCGGCTGGCCGTAAAGAGCCCGACCGCCACCACAAGCGTCGCTACGCCGGTGGCCGCCAGGCCAGCTTCTAGTTTGTCCTCGGCGGGGTGGGCTGCCAGGGCGAGCGAAGCGGATAGGGCGACAAGGATGAGGGGCCATGACAGCTGCTCGAGCTGTGGGCGCTTATCGCTCAGCAAGGCGGGGAGATGGCACGTTCTCGGCTCTGCCGGGGACTCGCAGCCAGCCGAGGATGCCGGGCAGGCGCGAAAGCGTAAGGAGGACGAACCAGAGGATGCCCAGGGCGACACCGGCCTCATCGGACTCGCCGCTACCGACGAGGGCGACGATGAGGATGCCTTCGCGGGGGCCGAGTCCCTGGATCGAGATCGGCAGGAAGAGCGACAGGTTGACGACGGCGTAGGCGGCGACGAGGAGGAGGAACGGGGCATCGATATCGAGGGATACGGCGGTGAGGTAGAAGGCGAATGCCATACCGCAGGTGGCGATCATGGAAAGGGCCGCTACGAACCCTATTTCGCGGCGCCCAATCTGGCCAAGAGCGAGGAAAGTCTCGTCGAGGACGTTGAGAAGCTGCCTGCCGATGGCTGACCGCTCCATCCTCTCCCGCAGTCCGTAGCGCGGACCCAGGCGGCGCACCGCGAAAACCGCAACGCCCAGCAGCAGTACGGCGGCACAGGCCAAACCCATAATTACGCCAAAGAGCTCGGCCTGTCCGCTCTGGATGACATAGCCGAATGTGAGGATTCCAAGCACCGCGGCCGCGCTGCCGTCGGCGACTCGCTCGATGATGATCGCGCCGAGGCCTCTGCCGAAGGAACGGCCGCTATCGGAAACCATGGCCAGCCTGGCTGCGGCACCGATCCCCTGCGGCAGGAGCCAATTGGCAAACCAGCCGGCGTAAAAGACGGCGTAGTAGTCGATTGGCTTTTCGTAGTGGAGGCCACACTGCGTGGCCAGGACCTTCCAGCGAAAGGCACGAATGAAGAGGGCAAGGTTGAGGACGAGGAAGGCAACGGCGGCTACTGCCCAGTTGGCGTCGCCGATTGCTTCAAGAGCCTCGCCGAAATCGACGCCGAAGAGGGCGATAGCGAGAAGGAGAAGCAGGCCCCCAATCTTGAGCAGGTTGAGGGGCCGCAACCAGGAGGACACCAGACTGAGGTTAGCTGCGTGTTCGAGAGCGTGTCGATGCCGACTGCGTACCCCATGTCCGCTGGGCTAGGATCGACGCGCTCAGTGGCGCGAACGAAGATGGGAAGAGAAGCATGATTGCCTACGCCCTCTTTCTGGGTCTTATTGCCCTGATCGTCGTGCTTGCGATCTTGCGGCGCGGGCCAGTGGAAGATGGGGAGAGAGAAGCCGACGCGAACGAAGATTAGTCGCCCCGTGGGTTCGGGCAGCCGCCTTTGCTCTTGAGGGCCAAAATCTTCACATCTTCGTCGGCGTAGCACTCTTGAAGCGGACGCGGTGTGCTTCGCCTGAACAGGCGGTCGCCGGACTCCAGGATCAGGACGTTTGCGTCCCAGAAAGCCATCAGTTCGAGGACCTCGGAGTAGCGCGTCGCCTCCTCAAGGACCGCACTTGCGTCACCCCTGTACTCGCCATTCCGCTGAAGCTCGGGCAAGGTATCGACTCGTGGCTGGCTAACCACGCTGACATCCGATGTGTACGCGGGAATGATAAGGCTGAGATCGTCACCAGCGAGGGCTGTGGCCTCCGGCCCGCCATCAAACAATTCGTTGAGTCGCGACATGACCTGGATCTCAGCGTTTGATGGTCCACCCCGGTCGTCTCGACGTTCAAGGTCTGAGTAGTTGAAGGCGAAGATAGCGAGCCCGCCGGCGACCGCAGCACCGCCGATGAGTACTCCTATCCACCTCGTTGTCCCTTGGGCTTCAGCGATTAGCCACTGACAGAAGTCGGTCGCGGTGAGCACGAACGAGAGGGCCATTATCCAGGGGAGGCGGAAGACGACGACCGTCGACGTCAGCGGCCGCATCAAAGCTGGAATACCGGGCACATAGGCTATTGCGGAAACAAGGTAGAGCGCCGCGGCGATCACCAGAGCGTACGTGGACCTACTCTGCAACAAATTCCAGGCGATCCAACCCAGGGCAACAAAGTTCAGCAGCGAGATGTAGGCCGGATCGGCGACGAAGGTGGGACCGAGGTCGACGATGGTCTTGTTTCCGAATTCAGAGATGTCAACGCCGAGGATGCCCGGACTTGGGCCCTCAGTCCGAAAGGTATGGACGCCCTCGCTGGGCGCGACGGCGCGCAGAAACAGTCCAACGGCCAAAGCCGGGACGAGTGAGAGCAGGCCTGCGACGACCAGAGCAGGGTCGGGCCAAGATGCGCGGCTCCAGACG
>DASTBR010000162.1:0-3650 GCA_035711945.1 Dehalococcoidia bacterium | reverse complement strand
TCGTCGAGATTAACCCCGAGGAAACGCCGCTTTCGCCACTCTGCGATGTCGTCTTCCGCGCGCCAGCGGGCAGCGTCCTGCCGGAGGTCGTAAACCTCCTCCAGTAAAGCTTCCGACCGCCGCTAGGCTGATCGTATGCAGCCACCTATCGCCGACTATGCGCTGATCGGCGATACCCGCACCGCCGCCCTGTGCTCAAAGAGCGGCTCGATCGACTGGCTTTGCCTGCCGCGCTTCGACTCCGATCCGGTGTTCTCGCGGCTGATCGACGATTCCGGCCCGCACTTCACTCTGCGCCCGGTGGGGAACGCTGAGGTAGAGCGCCGTTACGAAGGCTCTTCGACCGTCCTTGAGACGACTTACCGGCTCGACACGGGAGTCGTGCGCTTGCGTGAGGGCATGGTCAGCGATCTCTCGGCAGGCCTGCTGCCTCAGGTATTGCTGGTGCGCGATCTCGAATGTCTGAGCGGCCAGGCCGACATAGCAGTCACCTTCGATCTCCGCCCGGGATTGCCGGGCCGGGAACTGCGCTGCGAGCATCGCCACGGTGGACTCGTTCTCGTTGATGGGTCGCTCGCGATCTCCCTGTGCAGCGCTCCCGCCCTCGACCTAAAACCTGGTCGCTCGCGGGATGTCGCGATGCGGTCGGGAGAGCGCTTGACCTTCGCGCTCAGCGTGGCCCACCGCGAACCGCTCGTCACCGTGGAGCCGGCGCACGCGCTTCGCTTGCTGAACGAAACGCGAGCCTGGTGGGAGAAGTGGGCAGAGGAGATCGAGTACTCAGGTGCCCACCGTGACGCAGTGGTCAGGAGCTTGGTTACTTTAAGACTCCTCACCTACAGTCCCTCCGGCGCTCCGGTTGCGTCGCCCACGACCTCGCTTCCCGAACGGCTCGGCGGCGAACGGAATTGGGACTACCGCTACGCCTGGCCCCGCGATGCCAGCATCGGCATCAGCGGCTTCCTGGGCGCTGGCAAGAAGCCCGAGTGCCATGCCTTCCTGAACTGGCTCGTTCACGCGAGCCGCCTCAGCCGCCCTCAGCTGGGTGTCCTCTACAACCTCGACGGACGAGACGGCCCGAAAGAGCACGAGATGGTTGGCCTTTCGGGCTATCGCGGTAGCCTTCCAGTCAGGCGAGGCAACGGAGCCAGCGGTCAGCTCCAGCTCGACGTCTATGGCTGGGTGGTCGCGGCTGTAGCCGAGTTGTCGCGAAGCGAGGAGCTGAACAACGAGGTCATGGGCATGGTCCGGGACTTCGCCGACTACGTCTGCGAAAACTGGCGCCGTCCCGACGCCGGTATTTGGGAACGTCGCAATGACGAGCGCCACTGGGTCCACTCAAAGCTGATGGCCTGGCTCACGCTGGACCGCGCGCTGGAGGTCGCCCCCCAGAAGGCGTCACAAAACAATCGCCAAAGATGGACCCGCGAGCGCATTGCGCTCGCCGAGGAGATCGTGAGGAGCGGGTGGGACCCCCTACGGCAGACGTATCTGCGCTCTTATGGGTCGACGGACCTGGACGCATCCCTGCTTTCACCGCCCCTCTTCGCCTTCGAGAAGGACCCGCAGCGTCTCGAGACGACGGTGCAGGCCATTCGGGACGAGTTGGGAACCGGCGGGCCGCTGCTCTATCGCTACCGGCGCGCCGAGGCCGAACGTGAGGGCGCGTTCTTACCGTGTTCCTTCTGGCTCGTGCAGGCGTTAACCAGGCTCGGACGCATCGACGAAGCGGAGACGCTCTTCGCGGAAGCATGCGGACTCGCCAACGACGTCGGGCTGCTGCCTGAGGAGATTGACCCAGAAACCGGCGAGTTCCTTGGCAATTTCCCGCTCGCTTTTACGCACGCGACCCTCGTCCAGGCCGCCCTCGACCTCGAGGAGGCTACCCGGAAGTAAGGAACGCGCCCAGGATTGCGCCGTAGACGATGTGTGCCGCCATCGTGACGACGGGCGTCTCGACCCCGTAGTGCAGGGCCAGCAGTCCCGGCGGCTCCAGCGTCGTGGTCAGCTCGGGCCCGCTTCGATCGCTGGCCACGCGCGGATTGATCTCCAGGAACGTCGGCACGATTACAAGCAGCGCAACGACGCCGTGAAAGGCGCCGAAGAGACCACCCAGCCACCATGAGGACTCGTCGAGCAGCGCGAAGGCGGCCGCATAAAAGAGCGCGAAGAACTGGCCGTTAGCGAGGTGGAAGAGAAAGCCAGCGAAACGGGCCCGCTCGAGGTCGGGTGTGAACATCGTCCCCAACAGCAAGGGAATGGACATCCTGGTACGCCCGGCCATCTGCGCGCCAACCATGATCGCCGTCAGCGCAAGTGTGGCCGCGAATCCAAACACAGCCCATCCCGCCCAGTCCATGCCTCGATCGTAAGTGTGAGTTTTGAGACGCCCGGCAGGCTACAAGCCGAGCTCTTTACGAACCTCGTCGTTGTGCTCGCCGAGCTTGGGCGGTGGACGGCGAATCGTTTCCGGCCAGCCGGACAGGTGAAACGGCGTGTTCACCGCCGACATTGCTCCCGCCTCGGGGTGTTCAAACTGCGCCCGTAGTCCGATCGCCTTCGAATTGTCATCCTTGAAGACCATGTCCAGGGTGCGGACCGCCTCGCACGGCACACTGGCCGCCTTCATCGCCGTCACCAGCTCATCGGTCGACATATCTCGGAACTTGTCGATCAATAGCTCGGTCAGCGCCTCGCGGTTGGCGCCCCGCGCCTCGACCGTTGCAAAGCGCTCGTCGTGCTCGAGGTCGCCTAGCTCCAACTTTTCGCAGAAGCGCTGCCAGATCCCCTGGTTGACAACGGCGATCGTCACCCAGCCGTCGGAGGTCGGATAGGCGTCATAGGGCACGATCGACGGGTGCGCGTTGCCCAGGCGCTGCGGGTCCTTGCCTGTGACGAAGTACTGGCTCGCCAGGTAGGTCAGCAACGACGACGACGCCTCGAGCAGCGAGGTGTGTACCTCCTGGCCCTTGCCGGTTGCATCGCGTTGGCGCAGGGCGCCCATGATCGCAAACGCCGCGAACATCCCGGCCGTAAGGTCCGCTATAGGGACGCCTGCCCGGAAGGGCGAGCCGTCTGGCGGGCCTGTAATCGACATAACTCCACTTGCGGCCTGGGCGATCATATCCAGCGCCGGCGTGTCCTTGTCTGGCCCCTTCGCCCCATAGCCCGAGATCGAGCAGTAAATCAGCCGCTCGTTCAGGTCTTTGACCTGCTCGTAGGCGAAGCCGAGGCCGCTAATTGCGCGCGGCAGGGAGTTGTGAATGAAGACGTCAGACCGGGCCAGCAGTCTGTGCATCACGTCGCGGTCCGCCTCTTCCTTCAGGTTCAAAGTCAGGCTGCGCTTGTTGCGATTGAGCGAGACGAAGTAGTAGCTCAACCCGCCGAAATTGTGCGGGCCATAGGAGCGCGACTCGTCGCCGCCGGGCGGCATCTCGACCTTGATCACGTCGGCGCCCATGTCGCCCAGCATCTGTGCGCAGAAGGGCGCCGCCATCACACGCCCCATCTCGACGACCTTGATTCCTTCGAGCGGCGCCTGCGTCATCGCTTTGTCTGGATCTCGATCAGCCTTGCGATGTCCGGCGGTTGCCAGCCCGCTGGCTTCAACACCTTACCGTCGGCTCGTCGAGTGACCACGCCGCCCGGCG
>DASTBR010000161.1:0-8890 GCA_035711945.1 Dehalococcoidia bacterium | reverse complement strand
GCCGGTCACGACCTGGGCGGCGATGCGGTCCTCGTCGCCGGTGATGCGCGAGACCTCCATGAAGAGGGCCGCGCCCAGGGTGACGAGAGCCATCGTGCGCAGGCCGGCCGGGTAGTCGCGCAGGTCGCGCTCCAGCCCGACGAGGCCGCCCAGAAGCCCGGCCAGCAGCAGGCGCAGTATGATCTCGAGCTGATCACCGACCGATACGTCCAAAGGACCTCCCAGATATGAAAAACCTCCATCCCACACAGGGACGGAGGTCGAAATGACACCCGCGGTACCACCCTGTTTGTCCTTCACAGAAGGACCAACTTGTTCCCGTTTACGGGTCGACGGTGTATCGGCCGTCAACCGGCCCGGCTACTCCCAATCGGGCATCACCGATGCTGCCTCGCGGGCGAGTTCGATTCGCTGCCGGGCACCGGCCTTGCACTTTGTGGCCGGCTCTCTGGGCCCGCGGTCGGGTCTACTGCTCCCGTTCCTCGGCTCTTATGTTGGGAGCATTCTAGCGCTTTCAGGAAGGCTCCGAAACGACCATGCCAAGGCCTGACCTCTCGGAGGACGTGATCGCAGAACGGGTTGCAAGCGTCCTCGGGACTGACCAGTTGGCTCTAGCACCAATCGCTCAGGGCGAGGACTCACTGGCCCTTGGCGTGGAGGCCGCGGGTAAGTCCTACGTGGTCCGTATAAATCGACTGGACGAAGGCTTCCGCAAGGAACGCTATGTCCATCGACGCTTCTCGTCGGTCAAGCTGCCCGTGCCACGCGTGCTTGAAGTCGGGTCGATCGGTGAGGGCCTGTACTTCTGTGTCAGCGAGCGGGCGCCGGGAGAGACTCTTCAGGATCAGCAACCGGCCGACGTGGCTGCGCTGGTCGGGCCTTTGTTTGAGGTGTGGGCAGAACTGAGAAGGTGTGACGTCAGCGACACAAGCGGCTTCGGCTGGTTCGACGACCGGGGCAAGGCCTACTCCAGCAGCTGGCAGGACTACCTCCGCGCGGAGGCCGACGGCTGGGAAGAGAATCGCGAGCAAGGCAAACAGCTCGTTGGCCGCGACCCTGGCGACCTGCTAGAGCTCTATCGCCTATTAATCGACAGCTGCCCCGAGGAGAGAAAGCTCGTCCACGGAGACTTCGGGTCGAATAACGTGGTGGTCGACCAGGGCCGGGTTACGGCTGTGCTCGACTGGGACCACGCGATGTACGGCGACCCGCTGTTCGACGTCGCGACGGCGCGCTTCTGGGCGACGTGGCTGGAATGCATGGCTCAGCAGACCCAGGTGTTCGACGAGAGGCTCTCGCATCTTCCGAACTACGAGGATCGGGTGCTCTGTTATGCGCTCTACACCGGGTTCCACATGTTCCTGGAGGGAGGAGAGCACCGCTTGATGGAGGGTGGAGCACCCATCGCCGACGACATCGTGCGCTGGGCCGAGACGCGGTGCCGCGAGGTGGCAGCAGGCAGACTCTGACTCAGTCGTTGGCAGGATAGCGCTCGGTAGCCCGGCGGGCGGCGGGAGTGCCGGGGACATAGTAACGGCGGGCCCAGATGCCGGCCGGGTTCTCGCCCGCCAAGGGCATGCGCCAGGTGCTGACGTGAGCCTCGGCAAGGGGCAGGCCGTAGAGGGGACGGGGCTGGTCGGCCGTCTCCTCGATGTAGCGGTCGGCCCACTCCTCAGGCACGTAGCGAGTGGCGATTGCTCGATAGATCTCACGCCACTCAGCATCACGACCGGCTTCGTAAATGACGCGGGCGCGACCTGAGATTGTGGCCTTGCGATAGGGCGCCGCGTCCTCGTCGATCGACATGCCGACACGCAGGTCGCGCTTGAGATTGGCTTCGAGGATCGAGCGACCGCGAGGCGTGAAGAGGATGCTGCCCTCCTTATAGAGGAACCAGACGGGTAGCACTCGCGGTGTGCCATCCTCGTCTATCGTCCCGACGCGAAGAAGATGACCAGGCTCGGCGAGGAAGGCGTCGCGTTCAGCTTCAGTGAGAACGGCCACGGGTCAGTCTGCCGTCCAGTCGGGGTCGTGGAGAATAGGGAGGACTTCGGCGTCCAAGCGGCGGGTTTGCTCGAGGAAGTCATCATCGCCGGCGGCAATCGGACTGAGGACGAACTTGGAGACACCGGCGCGGGCGTACTCGGCGGCGCGGCTGAGGATGTCATCGGCGCCACCGAGGGCGAGGTAGCTCTCGACCGGCGCTTCGCCGAGCCTGCGCAAGCGCTCGGCGGCGCGTTGGACGACCTCGTCGTCGGGGCTGCCGAAGCGGAACGGGAAACCTGCGCCGTAGTGGTCGTCGTCGATAACGCGGCCGGCCTCGGCGACGGCGGCCTTGATCTTCTGGACAACAGGCGCCACCTGGGCAGGCGCCATGATGCCGCCCAGCCAGCCGGTGCCGTAAAGAGCGGTGCGCCTGATGGCGGCGTCGCTGCTACCGCCGATCCAGATCGGCAGCGGCTGCTGGACCGGCTTCGGACTAATGCTGGCGCCGCTGTACTTGTAGTAGCGCCCATCGAAGTCGACGCTGTCCTTGCTCCAGAGGCGGGCGATCAGCTGGAGGATCTCGTTGGCGCGTTCGCCTCGGCCGCGCGGCTCGCGGCCGGTGGCAGCGAACTCCGGAGCGGTGTCACGACCGACGCCGAAGGCGGGCAGGAGACGCCCACCCGAGAGGTAGTCGAGAGTGGCGCACTGCTTGGCCAGGACAAGCGGGTCGCGAAGCGGAATGACGGTCGCGTTCATGCCGAACTTCAGACGCTTCGTGCGCCCGGCGATGACGCCGAACGCGGTCAGCGGCTCTAGGAAGGGAGTGGGAGAGACAAGCCGCTCCGTCAGCCAGATGGAATCGACGTTCGAGTCCTCGCAGACGTCGACCCAGCGATAGAAGGCATCTGGCGAGGAAAAGGGGAGGCCAGCAATGGAAACGCCGGCGCGAACGCTCACGTGGGGATCATGCCAGAAGGGAGCGAGGCGAGCGCGCGCTCGATAGCCTCATCCAGCGACAGGTTGCGGCCTTCAGCAAGTCCGAGCTCGAGCTCAGGCCCTGGAGTTGCGCGGACGAGGAGCCAATACTTCTCACGGTCTGGCCCGGTTTCCCACTGGCCAATCCTGCCGCGTGATTCCTCCGCCTCGACCGCGCCCCAGCACAACCCAGCGTGATAGAGGTCGCCCTTCTTTGCGGCCAGGCCGGCCGAGACGGCCAGGGCGTAGACGCTCCCCTGCCGGTCAACGGTCTGCCGGCCGAGCTGGAGCGACTCATACAAAGCGTTGGATGCACCGGCCAGGTCGCCCAGCTCCATCGAAAGCTCGACCACACTGAGCAAGGCGCTCTGGAGCCACCAAATGAAGCCGGACTGCCGGGCCATTTTCGCGCTCTGCCGGTAGAGGTCGAGTGCCTTTTCGCGGTCGCCTTCGACCATGGCCATGTCGGCGAGAAGCGTTAGGACCTGCGCGGTGTCCGCGCGGATCCCAAGACGACGTTGGACCTGCAGGCTCTCTTCGACGAGCGCCCGCGCCTCAACATGCTCTCCTCGCCTGAATTCCTCGTAGGCAATCCTGAACAGCAGATGACCAGTTCCGGGTTCGTCGCCCAGAGATCGATACTCTGCGAGGCTCTGCTCATACAAGGACGTGCCCCGCTCGAATTCGCCAACAATGTACACTGAGCCGCCATAGGCTCGAAGCGCCGGCGCCCGCAAAGAAGGCGGTAAGTTGTCGGCCGTCTGCAGGAGCTGCTCGAACCAGCGGGCTCCTTCGAAGGGAAGGCTGGAAACCCAAAACTGCTCGAGGGCGATTGCTATGCGCAGGCCGAGCTCGGTTTCTCGCGACCGTAGCGCCCAATCCAATACTGCTCTGACGTTGTCGATCTCGGGCGCCGCAAGGTCATAACGGTTTGGCCGTTCGGCCTGGATTGCTTCCACCGAGAGGTTTGCCGCCTCAAGCGTCCGCAGCAGACATTCGGCGTGGCGCCTTCGTAGTACGTCACGATCGTCGCGCTGCTCGAACCGTTCGACGGCAAACTCGTGAATGGTTTCCAGCATGCCCAACCTGCCGCTTGCCCAGCGCCGCAACAGGCTGTGCTCGACTAACGCCTGCAGTGTGTCGAGATCAGCTCCACAAACTTCCTCAGCCGCCTCGGTCGTAAAGCTGCCGGCGAAGACCGCGAGGCGATCGAAGAGTTTCCGCTCATCGTCGTTGAGAAGGTCGTAGCTCCATTCGATGGTGGCGCGGAGGGTGCGTTGCCTCTCGGGAGCATCGCGCGCACCGCCGGTGAGAAGCGGAAGTCGCTGGTCAAGACGTTCAAGCAGGGCTTCCGGCGACAAAACGCGTGTCCGAGCCGCGGCGAGCTCAATCGCCAGCGGTAGGCCATCGAGGCGACGGCAGATCTCGACTACGGTTTCCCGAGGTTCCGCCACAGTAGCGCGCTCCTTGAAGAGGGCGACTGCCTCATCATCAGGCAGGACCGGCACCTCGTATTCGCGCTCTGCGCTAACGCGTAGAAGGACGCGGCTGGTGACGAGGAGATGGAGGTTCGGGCAGCGCTCGAGGAGGTCGACCAAGGCCGGACCCGCCTCGACGACCTGCTCAAGGTTGTCCAGCAGGAGGAGGATTCGCTTCTCGTCGACGTGGTCGGCGAGGGGTACCTTCGCACCCAGAGTCTGCTCGATCGACGACACAACCACAAGTGGATCGGTAACAGCGGCGAGCGGAACCCAGAAGACTCCGTCTTTGAACTCATCGACGAGCTCGGCCGCTGCCTGCAACGCCAGTCGCGTCTTTCCTGTGCCGCCCGGGCCGCTGAGTGTCAGTAAACGCACTCCGTCGCTGAGTAACGCGGCAATGTCGGCAAGCTCGCGTTCTCGGCCGATCAGAGCGTTGGGCTGGGCGGGCAGGTTTGTGGCGTTCAGGCTACGCAACGGCGGGAAGCGTTCGTCACCGAGCTGATATAGATGCTCGGGCTGCCCGAGATCCTTGAGCCTATGAAGGCCCAAGTCGGTGATGGTAAGCTCGTCGCCAGTTTGCGAACGGGTCTGCTCGGAGAAGATGACCTGCCCGCCGTGAGCCACGGAAGCGATGCGGGCAGCGCGGTGGACGTCCATCCCGACATAGCCCTCGTCTGTGATCAGGGGTTGGCCTGTGTGGAGGCCCATGCGTACGCGGACGCGTTCATCGGCCAGGTTCGCCTGGCCCTCCCGGGCCGCCGCCACGGCTTCGCTGGCCGACTCGAAAGCAATGAAGAAGGAATCGCCCTCGGTGCCGACTTCGACCCCACCGTGCCTGGTGAATGCAGCTCTGAGGGCGCGCCTGTGGGCGGCGAGGACGTCGGCGTAGTCGTCCCCGAGCTCAGCGAGGAGACGGGTGGAGCCTTCGATATCGGTGAAGAGGAAAGTTACGGTGCCGCTCGGAAGGGTGGCTTCGGGTTTACTCATGGCCGGTCAAGAGCAAACCCCACTCTAGCTAATCGTCTGACTTCATAAAGGAGGAGCACGGCCCCTGACCGTGCTCCTTGCTGATCGACTAGATCGCGCGGCTAGTCGTCGTCGTCATCGTCGTCGTCGTCATCCTGGTCGGCTTCGTCGCCCACGACGTTGAAGTTCTCATCGAGCTGGACGTCGACCTGGCTGCCATCGTCGAGGGTGACCTCGACCTCGTAGTAGCTCTCCTCGTCGCCGACCTCGGTGTCGGTGACCTGGCCGCCGCCAGTGTGAGCCACAGCTGCCTCGCTGGCGCGGTCGAGAGCCTCGCCCGTGATCGGGCCGTCGTCGCCTTCGTTGTCGTCCCCGTCGTCTTCGTCGTCTTCCTCGTCCACCTCGTCGCTGACGACGTTGAACTCCTCGTCAAGCTGGACGTCCACCTGGCTGCCATCGTCCAGGGTTACCTCGACCTCGTAGTAGCTCTCCTCGTCGTCAACCTCGGTCTCGGTTACGCGACCCTCGCCGGTGTGGGCGAGAGCTGCTTCGCTGGCGCGGTCCAGTGCTTCACCAGTGATTGGCCCGCTGTCGTCGCCCTCGTCATCGCCGCCGCCCGTGGCGACGTCGGTAGTAGTCAAGGTGATGGCGACCGCGGCTACGAGTACTGCGGCGACTGAGCCGGCGATCCAGTAGATTCTTCGATTCATCTGTTACCTCCCGGGTGTCTTGCTCCCAGTGTCGACACCGTTCATTGGAGTCAGATTGGAGGCGGATAAGAATCCGCAAATTTGGAGGAGAGGGACCGGTCTAGTCGTCGAGGCCGAATCCGCCGAAGAGGTTGCCGAGGAACCCTCCTCCGCCATTATCATCATCGTCCGAGTTGTCCAGGCGGTTGCGGCCGCGTCCTGCGCTCTCCTGGTCGTAATACCGGCTTTCTGCACGCGTCAGCGTTTCAAGCTCGCCGCGGTCAAGCCAGACTCCAGAACAGGATGGACAGACATCCATGAGGACAACTTGACCGCTATCGATTTCGCGTTCCCGTTCGCGCATTGGCGTCTGGCAACTAGGACAGTTCACAGGTGAGCTCCTTGGGACACAAAAGAGACTCTCTGGCCTGCAGTGAGGAGGAAATGGTGGAGCTGAGGGGACTTGAACCCCTGACCCCCTGCATGCCATGCAGGTGCTCTCCCAGCTGAGCTACAGCCCCACGTGCGGCCTATCGATCCTACCAAATCAGATGCGCCAGGAAGCGGGCGAGACCCTCGGTTCAAGCGGGTACAATGCTCGGATGTCGCGCCGTCTAGTCGTCGTGCCATCGACCCTTTTCTCGCCGAGGACAGTCGAGGCCGTGCCGTCCAACCGCGCGGCGCTCGAGCGGCTGCGCTCCGAGCTGGAGGTGAGCGTTTATACGTGGCCGTACATGGACGGTGGCCCGCAGGTCTCCGCAACCTGGCAAGGCGAGGTGACTGCCCTTCGCGAGCTCCTGGCTGAGGACTGCCACGTTCTATCCTTCGGCGGGACGGCGGCTCTTGCGATTGTCGCAATCAGTGGGTGCAAAAGTGTGCGGAGCTTGACGTGCGACGGCATGTTCCCGCCGCCGGCGACGCTGCGCAGGCTGGGACAGCACTCCGCAGCTGAAGCTGCGGAAGTTACCATACGAGCTTCACGCATAGGCCTTTCTCAATACGTTCGCTATCTCTTGCCGCAAGGGAGCGCTGGCGAGATTTCTCAGTTCATCGAACTGATGGACAGGGACATAGATTGGGCCAGGGAGCAGGAGCACGCGAACTCTTATGCGTCACTGGACCTGGTACAAGAGAATGTGCTCGTCGAGGTTCCGGCGCTTTGTCTGCAACTGCCGATCGCGATCGCCGGGTATGACGAAGATGGAGCGATCTTGAAGCGGTTCGTCCCCCGTGTGGCTGTCGAGCCCTTTGAACCCTGGGGGTTCAACGACAGCGCCGGTGGCGCGCGGCTGGCCGAGAGAGTACTCCGGTTTGTCGGTGAGGTCGAGCAAGAGCGATCGCAAGCGGGGCAGGCGGGTTGACCGACCGAACGGCCGCCGTCTACACGGAAACCGGCAAACGGCGGGTATTCGCATGCGCCGTGGACTGGCCGGGGTGGTGCCGTGCGGGCAAGACCGAAGAACTTGCGCTTGCTTCGCTGGCTGAGGTAGCGCAGCGCTACCAAACGGTAGTTGCTGAGGCAGGACTCGATCTGCCGGGCAGCGAGTTCAAGGTGGTCGAGCGACTCGCCGGCACGGGCACCACGGACTTCGGGGCACCTGACGCCAAAGCTTCTTCCGATTGGCGGCCGATGAAAGCAGCGGAAGGCTCGAGATTGGCCAAGCTTGTGCGGGCGTCGTGGGCGGTGCTACATCGTGCCGCCGCCCGCGCGCCGGCGAAACTGCCGAAGGGGCCGCGTGGCGGCGGGCGTGACCGCGATCCGTTGCTGGAGCATGTGCTGGCAGCAGAGGCTGCGTACGCCCGCCAGGTGGGCATCCGCCTCAAGGCACCGGCTCTCGACGATCGACTGGCGATTGAGGCGCTGCGGGATGCGATCAGCGAATTTCTGAGTCAGCCCTGGAGACGACCGCGGGGGAATGACAGGTCGTGGCCCCCACGTTACGCAGCGCGGCGCATAGCCTGGCACGTGCTGGACCACGCCTGGGAGCTCGAGGACAAGAGCAAGTGAAACGGCGACAGGCGTGGGAGCGATTTAGACTGCGGTTACGTTTCTCGAGATGAGCCTCTTCATTGTTCGCCACCAGCATGACGCCGAGAGCTGTCCGGCAACCGACCCCTACCACGGCGCAGAGCTTCTGAACTACCTCAGCAGGCCGAACGTCAAGGAGCACGGCATCGAGATCCAGGGAGAGGCCGTCGTGCAGGGAGAGCACACGCTCTACATGATCGTCGAGGCAAGCGATGACAGCCGCGTACGCGAGTTCATGAAGCCGTTCGCCATGGCCGGCAGCGTCGACGTTTACGCGGCTTCTACCTGCGCCGGCGTCGTGGCCCGCGGGGGCTGCGGCGAACCTGGGCCCGTTGTGGATGACTCCGTACCAGCGCTCGATCCGGAGGAAGCCTGTCAGCGTGCAATCGAAGCGGGTCTGGTGGTCCACCGCGCACATCCATTGAACTGCGAGACTTCGATACCGGCGCTGATCGGCGGCGTTGTGATGCCCAATGCGCACTTCTATGTCCGGAACCACTTTCAGATCCCGAATTTCGATTCCATGACGTGGCGACTGACAGTGGGGGGGCTCGTCGAGCGACCGCTACGGCTGGCTCTGCGCGAGATCCAAAACATGCGCTCCGAGACTCTCTTTGTCACGGTTGAGTGCGCGGGTAACGGCCGCTCGCGGTTCCATCCGGCGATCGACGGAGAGAAGTGGAACCTGGGCGCCGTGAGCACTGCCGAGTGGACAGGCGTCCCACTGTCCGAGGTGCTGCATAGGGCCGGGCTGAAAGCTGGGG
>DASTBR010000160.1:0-4226 GCA_035711945.1 Dehalococcoidia bacterium | reverse complement strand
AGCTGGTCGAGGTCCTCGGCGCCCAGGCTCTCCTCACTCTGCTTGAGCATGGCGAGGAGCTCCGAGAACTGAGATCCGGCCTGTCGGGCAGCCGCCTCGATCTCGGCGATGGCGTCTGCGCTGACTTGCTTGGCGCGGCGCACGTTGCGCTGCTGCAGCTTCCAGATGGTCTCGTTGAGGGCGTTATCGGCGCTGGCGTTGTCGAGCGGGGGGACGTAGCGGGAGAGGACCCGCTCGTAGTCGGGCAGCAGCTCCTCGGGAACCAACGCCGCCAGCCCCTCGTTGTCGGGCGCCTGCAGCCAGAGCTCATAGAGGCCCTGGTGCACCGAGAGGGTGAACAGGGCGTTCGGCTCGGGGATCTCTGAGTCGCGCAGGACCGGAAAGCGGACGAGCAGCGCCAGCAGATACTCCTCGACGGGCTCGCTGGAGCGACGAACAGCCTTCGCCGGCGCCGGCGGATCGACGCGATGGACGCGGGCTCGAGCCGCCGACGGGCGAGCCAGCTGCTCACGCAGCGCGGACTCATCGACGTGGATCAGGTGGGCGAGGCGCTGGACGTAGCGGTCGCGGACAACGGCGTCGTTGATCGCCGCGAGCGTAGGGATGATCTCGCGGGCCGCGCGGCCACCTTCGCGCGGGTCACTGACGTCGTAGCGCTCCGGGAGGCGGTCGAGGAGGTGGTCGATGACCGGCTTGGCGGAGGCGACGAGCTCGTCCCAGCGCCCGGGTTCCTTGCGGATCAACTCGTCGGGGTCCTTGCCCTCGGGGATCGTGAGGATGCGGATCTCCGTGGCCGATTGCTCCTGGAGACGGACGAAGGCGTTGGAGCCGGGAGTTATGACCGCGGCGATCTCCTTTTCGGCGCCTGCGGTGGCAACCTCGATCCCGCGCATCGTCGCTTCGGCGCCGGCGGCGTCGGCGTCGAGGGCGAGGATGATGCGGCGGGTGTAGCGCTTGAGGGTGGCGACCTGCTTCTCGGTCAGGGCTGTGCCCATCGAGGCGATGACGTCGCGGTGGCCGAACTGGTGAGCCGCGATGACATCCATATAGCCCTCGACGACGACGACCTGGTCGGCCTGACGAATGGCGTCGCGGGCACGGTCGAGGGCGTAGAGCAGGCCGCTCTTGTCGAAGAGTGGCGTCTGCGGAGTGTTGAGGTACTTGGCAACGTCGTCGACCGTCGTGCGCCCGCCGAGACCAACGACGCGGCCACGTTCGTCGCGGATGGGGAACATGATGCGGTCGTGGAAGCGGTCGTAAACGCCGCTCTCGTTCTCGACCGCCAGCCCGGCCTCGATGATCTCGGCGCTGGCGAAGCCGCGTGTCGACAGGTGATCGATCAGCGCTCCACGGCCGGGGGCGAAGCCGAGCTGAAAGTCGCGGAGGACGCGGTCGTCGAGACCTCGTTCCTGCAGGTATTTCAGCGACTCGGCGCCCTGCTCGGTCTGCAGCAGCAGGTTCTGATAGAAGGCGGCTGCAGCGTCGTTGGCGGCGCGCAGGCGATCGAGGTGCTGATCCTCGGCGCGGCTCTCCGAGGCGGAGCTGCCGCGGAACTCGAGGCCGGCGCGCGCTGCCAAAGTGCGGAGGGCGTCGCGGAAGTCGACGCCGTCGCGCTTCTGGACGTAGTTGAAGACGTCGCCGCCCTCGGCGCAGGCGCCGAAGCAGTGCCAGTACTGGCGGTCGGGGAAGACGTAGAAAGAGGGCGTCTTCTCCTGGTGGAAGGGGCAGTTGGCCTTGTAGTTCTTGCCAGACTTCTGCAGCTGGATGGTCTCGGAGACAAGATCAACGAGGTCAACGCGCTGCTTGACTTCTTCGGCTAGAGACATCGCTGCTCTTGAGTCTGGCTTTTCAATCCCATTGGCCGGGTTTCCACTTCAACATTCCGGTTAACAAGGAGGCTGACCTGTTCAGCCTGTGACTCACTGACGACAGCAAGTGTCGCGTGTCGGCGCGTCACGCTCCTGGACTTACTTCACAAGAAGAGCGAAGGAGCAGACAACGGCACTGGATCCGATCCACACCAGCAGGCTGGACGCCGAGGAACGCAGAGCCGCCCGTAGAGAGCGCGCCAGGGAGAGGGCGCTTGAGGCGGCCAAAGGGGAGAGCCGGAAAGGACCGTGGATTCAGCTAGGGCTCTGTGCATTGGGCGCCGTCGGATGCTTTAGCCTTGTGCTCTACGACACCGAGGTCTTCTACGAGATTCCGCGCACGGAGATGAGAGGGCAGGTTGTAGAACTCGACCGCATAACTCACGACGAGGACACCGGTTATATCGAGCTCTCGGTTGGCGGGCAGAGGAAGACCATCACTTTGCAGATGAACCCGCGCGGGCCTGTCGAACGTGGTGACACGGTTCGCGCCGTGGCCCGTGACTGGCTCTGGATCCAGAGCGAACTTGTCGAGCTGGAAGTGCTAGTGGGCGACAAGCCCGGTAAGCGGCTCGACGTCGGCAGATACGACATCACGCCCTTCAGGATCTTCATGGTGGTGCTTGGTGGCGTCCTCGCCTGGTGCTCGCTATCGGCGGCGGGCTCCCTCTCGAATCCGCAATCTCGTCTGAAGGATCCATGAGTCCGCGGTTCGTGCTGCCATGGACTGTCACGCGCTTGGATTGAACTCACTGCAGGCGGTTCGGATTGGGCCTGCAGGAGGTAAACCGTGTTCGCTCTAGCATCCGTCGAAACGTCAATTGGAGTTGTGCTAGGAGTGTTGATCGCCCTGGTCATCTTCGCTGCCCTGATCGCGGTGATCCTGGCCGTAGTAGCTTGGCTCCTCTCCAAGCTTCTCCACTTCGAGTTTCCGTGGGGCAGGAAGAGTCGTCGCAGCACGGATGGCATCGAGGACGGGGCGATCAGCCAACTGGAGCGCCTCGTCGCCCTGCGCGACGCTGGCATCCTGACAGAGGACGAGCTGGCGGAGCAGAAGAAGCTCTTCCTCGCGCGTTAGCGCCTCCCAAAGACTGCGTCGCAGTGCCCGGTGATTTAGCCGAGGCGCTTGCGATGCGAGACGTAGGCTCCCAACAGGCCGGCTGCGATGAGCGCCGCAAGGATGCCCAGCTGCCAGCTAAGGTCGCCCTCGTCGAGCCCCGTGCCGCCGGTGCCGACCCTGGGACCGTCGGCGCCCTCGTCATCGTCACCGTCGTCGAAGGGCCCATCGTCGTCAGGCAGCTCGATGTCGATGTCGGGGTCGAACTCCCCATCGAAGTCAAGGTCCGGGGCTGTCGGGCAGACGACGCTTACGGCGACGGGCCCGGCGTCGTTGTCGCTGCCGGTGTCGCTGCCGTAGAAGTTCGGCCCGGATGTGTTCTCGACGACGTTGCCGCACTCATCGCCCGTGAAGGAACCGCTGACCGTCATCGCGAACGTGCCGCTGCTATCCGGAGTCTCGGATGCGTTGAAGTCACAGCCCGCGGTGAACGGAGGTACGTTCACCAGCGAGGATGAGCCACTCGGAGAGCCGTTGACAAAGCAATCAACAGAGCTGGCCACGAAGTTGGCAGGCAGCGCGTCCTCGATGCCGGCCGTGGCGTTGGGGCCGCCGGCTTCACTGATCGTGCAGGTCGTCGTGTAGGTGAAGACCTGGCCCGGCACAACGAACTCTTCGCTGGCTGTCTTTTCGCAGCTGATCTCGCCGCAGAGCACCTCGACGGACACCGGATCGGTCGTGTGCTTGGGGCCGATCTGGCTGGTGTTGTCTCGATAGTTACCCTCGGCGTCGTTCTGGACAGTCGTACCGCATGCGGCAGTCGTGAACGACCCCGTTGTGGTCATCGAGAACGTGCCGCCCACGACGTCCGGAGTCTGGGCGGCAGTGAAGGTACAGCGCGCCGTATCCGCGTCAGGGCTGCCGTCGGCGGGTGTCGCTGGCACGCTGGAGGCGCAGGTGTTGGCCGTCTTCGTGAAGTTCGCGGGCAGTTCGTCGACGATGATCGCCCGGTGGTTCGTCGGGTCAGCGCCGAGTACATCGATCGTGCAGGTGGTCGTGTAGGTGAAGCTCTCACCCGAATCGACGACTGGGTCGCTGGTGGTCTTCACACAGGTGATCTCCGCGCAGTGGACGGTTACGGAGACCGTCGGGGTCGTGTCTTTCGGGCCTACCTCAGTGGTGTCGTCTCGATAGTCGCCCGATGCGTCGTTGAGGACGGTGTCTCCACACGCATCAGTCGTGAAGAACCCGGTCACTTCCAGTTCGAAGGTGCCGCCCACGACGTCGGGCGTCTGGCTCGT
>DASTBR010000159.1:0-6954 GCA_035711945.1 Dehalococcoidia bacterium | reverse complement strand
CCACAAGCCTGCGCGAGCGCCGAACTTCGGACTTGCCTGAATAGAAATCGAAATGCTTCCAGAGGACGCCGTAGTCCTCTTCGTGCATGCAGATGGCATTCGGCCGGTGGTCGGGCTCGCCTTCACCGTCGGCGAAGTCACAGTCGAAGTAGAAGATCTCGCCGACGCAGTCGCAGCCCAGCTCGAGGGAGTTCACGCATTTGCCCAGGCCAACCTCGCCGGCGTCGAAGGCGTTCTTCCAGAAGTGCATGGGCGAGATCGTTCCGTAGGGCACGACCATCTCCGATAGGGCCGCGCGGTAGAGGATCGGCCTTACTTTGCCGCCGTCCTCGTAACCCACGGTGTGCAGAACGAGGCCCTCCGTTGGGTGTTGGGAAACACGGAAGCTCCACTTCTGCCAGCGCACCTCGTTGCCGTCAACAGTGAAGCTGGGACCCTCCGGCTGCGTGATCGAAACGGGCTTGAGGTCAGTGCGCAGAGGGGCATTGCTGTCGGGGTCGAGGTTTCCCTTCTCTGGCGGGATTGGCAACACTCCGTAGTCGTGGACCTCGACCACCTCCTGGGTGATCGGATCCACGAATGCGAGCACGCCCTCGATCGGCCTCGGATAGCCCTGGTCGGTTGGCTCCTCGCGCAGGTAAGACACGCATCGCGTCAGGCGATGTCCCCGTTCTACTTCGAGTCCGAAGTTACCGGGAATCCAGGGATCGACCTGGACCTTGTCGAAATCACTGATACCGCGCTTGCGGATCGCTTCCTGCCAGCGTGGGTCCTGCTTTACGGCAGAGATCGCGGCGAAGAAGTCCTCGCGGCCGAGCGACGCCTGGCCCTCTGTGACCTCCGTCCAGGCGGTCAGCTCCCCTGTCGTCAGGGAAACGGCGCCCACCCATGTTGCGCCGGTGTCCTGGTCGAGAGCTACGATCGCCGCTGCTCTCTCGACATACGCGCCCGGTCGGTAGGCATAGACCGCTTCCTTCTCCGGCTCCCGCAGCGTGATGGCGGCAAAGCGCAAGGACTGGTCAGCCCGAGCCTTGCGGACTATGGCCGCGGCGGCCTTTATCTCGTCCCCTGTGAGAGGCTCAAGCGGATGCCGAGTAGTGGCGGTTTCTCGTGTCTTGGACTTCTCGATGGCCTGCGCCATGGTGTGTCCTCCAGAGCTATGCGTCGTCAGCCAATGCTGCACCCCTGCACGTGGCGTGACAAGGCCGGCGGCCGACGAGGCTACTAGCCTTCGACTCATCCTGACCGGTCGGATTGCCGTATGTAGATATGCGAGGCACGAGCGAATGTGGCCGTCAGGTTCTGCAAACGATTGGGGAAAACAGGGGTTTTCCTACCGTCCGCTTGACCAAAGCTGGGTTGATGGCCCGGGCCTCCCGCGGCTGCCGCACCTGCCCGAAGGTTCAGTGGCGACCGTTTCGAAGGCTCACCTAGACTTATGGGGAGCTGAGTAGAGGGGACCGCTCCTTTCCTCCCACCCGAGACCGGAGCACGTTAGATGGCAGACAGATTCGACAAGTTCACCGAGAGAGCACGACGCGTCCTTACGCTTGCCCAGGAAGAGGCACAGCGATTCAACCACAACTACATCGGTACGGAGCACCTGCTCCTCGGCCTCGTCCGCGAGGGCGAAGGCGTCGCCGCCAAGGTCCTGGCAAACCTCGGAGTTGAGCTCAGCAAGGTCCGCTCGGCCGTCGAATTCATCATCGGGCGCGGGGATCGCGTCGTCACCGGCGAAATCGGCCTGACGCCGCGCGCCAAGAAGGTCATCGAGCTGGCGGTCGACGAGGCGCGCCGCCTGAACCACCACTACATCGGCACCGAACACCTGCTCCTTGGTCTGGTCCGCGAGGGCGAGGGCATCGCGGCGGGCGTGCTGGAGAGCCTTGGCGTGAACCTGGAGAAGGTGCGCGCCGAAACCCAGCGCATCCTCTCGCAGAGCATGCCGCAGGGCACGCACGCCGGAGGCCGCTCGAGCACCAAGACGCCGACCGTCGACCAGCTTGGCATGGACCTCACCCAGGCCGCCCGCAACGCAAAGCTTGATCCCGTCATCGGGCGACAGAAAGAAATCGAGCGCGTCGTCCAGATCCTGTCGCGGCGCACCAAGAACAACCCGGTGTTGATCGGCGAGCCCGGCGTTGGCAAGACGGCCATCGCCGAGGGCTTGGCCCAGCGCATCGTTTCCGGTGACGTGCCCGAGACGCTGCAGGGCTAGCGCCTGCTGACGCTTGACATCGGCGCTCTGGTCGCCGGCACCAAGTACCGCGGTGAGTTCGAGGAGCGCCTGCGCAAGGTAATCGAAGAGATCCGGGGATCCGGCAACTGCCTGCTCTTTATCGACGAGCTGCATATGCTGGTCGGCGCCGGCGCCGCCGAAGGCGCCGTCGACGCGGCCAACATTCTCAAGCCATCCCTCGCGCGCGGCGAGCTGCAGTGCATCGGCGCCACGACCCTTGACGAGTACCGCAAGCACATCGAGCGCGACGCCGCGCTGGAACGCCGCTTCCAGCCGATCGTCGTCGAGGAGAACACGGTCGAAGAGTCGATCGAAATCCTCAAGGGCGTCCGCGAGCGCTACGAGGAACACCACAAGCTCTCGATCAGCGACGAAGCTGTGCGCGCGGCCGCCGAGCTGTCGGCTCGCTACGTGCCCGACCGCTCGCTGCCCGATAAGGCTATCGACCTCATCGACGAGGCTGCTTCGCGCGTCCGCATCAAGCGCTCGGCCACGCCGCCGTCCCTCAAAGAGGCGATGCGCGGCCTGGAGAGCCTGCGCAAAGAGAAGGACGCCGCGATTTCATCGCAGCAGTACGAGTACGCAGCCGAGCTACGCGACCGCGAGATCAAACTCCAGGACAAGATCGAGCGCATGGAGGAGGGCTGGCAGAGCGAGCGTGAGGAGCAGCGCCCGACCGTCAACGAGGACGACATCACCGAGGTCGTCTCGATGTGGACCGGCATCCCGCTCAACCGCCTCGCTTCGGAAGAGTCCGAGCGGCTGCTCACCATGGAGCAGGTCCTCCACGAGCGCATCATCGCCCAGGACGAGCCGATCAACGCGGTCTCGAAGGCCGTGCGACGCGCCCGCGCCGGGCTGAAGGACCCGAAGCGCCCGATCGGCGTTTTCGTCTTCCTGGGCCCAACGGGTGTCGGCAAGACGGACCTTGCCCGCACGCTAGCCGAGTTCATGTTCGGCTCCGAAGACGCCATGGTGAAGCTCGACATGTCGGAGTTCATGGAGCGCCACACAGTCGCGCGACTGGTCGGGGCGCCTCCCGGCTACATCGGTTACGACGACGGCGGCCAGCTGACCGACACCGTACGTCGCAAGTCGTACTGCCTGATCCTCCTGGACGAGATCGAGAAGGCGCACCCTGAGGTCTTCAACATGCTGTTGCAGATCTTCGACGAGGGTCACCTCACGGACGCCAAGGGGCGCCGCGTCGACTTCCGCAACACGATCATCATCATGACCAGCAACGTCGGCTCGGACTTGATCCGCAAGGAGACGGCTCTCGGCTTCGGCGGCAAGCGCGAATCAGCCAAGACCGAGGAAGCCCAGTACGAAAAGATGAAGGAAAAGGTCCTGAACGAGATGAAGAACGTCTTCAGGCCCGAGTTCCTCAACCGCATCGACCAGACGTTGGTCTTCCACGCCCTGACCAAGGAGCACATCCGCCAGATCGTCGATTTGATGCTGAGAGAAGTCGGCAAACAGCTCGTCGCCAAGGGCGTTGAGTTCCAGGTCACCGACGCCGCCAAGGATTGGCTCGGCGAAAAGGGCTACGACGAAGTCTTTGGGGCGCGTCCGCTGCGCCGCGTCATCCAGAACGAGATCGAGGATCGCCTCTCTGAGGCGCTCCTCGAAGGCCGCTTCGCAGAGGGCGAAAAGATCGAGATCGACGTCGGCGGCGACGAGATCATGATCCGTAACCTCTCACGGGGCACGGAGGAGCCCGAGCTGGCAGCCACCGCCGAATAGTCTGATCGAAAAGTAATCTAGAGGCGGGCGCAAAGCCCGCCTCTTACTTTCTGAGCCATACTCGCGCCGCCCGCCGATAGAATTCAGCCGATGGCTGAGAGCGTGCTCTTGATCCCGCCCTTCTGGCTCTCGGAGCGCGCCCTTAGGGCCATACCTGGTATGGCGTCCTCGATAGCCGGTATCGAGTCACGTTTCCCGCTGTCCGTGTTTAAGTCTCCGAGTCTGATAGGCGGACCGGACGTGCCACCGACGTGGGAAGGGGCTGTACAGGCACTCGAAGAGTATCTCGGACCCGAGACCCACGTGATCGCGATCGCCGATGGCGCGGCCGTTGCCCTCCTCGCGCTGACCAGGAATAGCAACCGGGCTCGCAGCCTGGTGCTGTCCGCCTTCACGCCTCCAGACGAGACCCTTCGCAGCATCGGATTAGGAGGCATGGCCGCAGCCTCCGAGACGATAACCCGTCTCACCGACGACGCTTGGGACATCGGAATGCTTCTGCAGGGGGCAGACGCCGAGTGGATCCGCGGGATGCAGGCTGAGATCAACGCGGAAGTGAACTGGCCCTACTTCCGAGAGTTCGGCACGTCCTGGGAGAGCATAGACCTCGTCCGTCTGGAGCCCCGCGTTAAGGTGCCCGCTCTGATCCAGGAGGGCCGAGGCGGCAGCACCGGCTTCCCCGAAGGTGAGCTTGTCGGGCTTCTCGGAAGAATCCTCTCCGATTACAAGGTCGAGCATCTTCCGACGTGGCCACTAAAGCTGCACGAGGCGCAGGTGGGGCTGGAACTGGCCGACTCCTGCCTGGCCTTCTTCGAGCGTATCGACCGTCAGTAACTCTGGCGGTGGCGCATGATGATGCTCTGCAGAATCCCGATCGCGCAGAAGATCGAAAGCAGAGAGCTGCCGCCCTGGCTGATGAAGGGCAAGGGTATGCCCGTCACGGGCAACAGACGGATATTGACACCGATGTTGATGAAGACCTGCCCGAGGATCATCATCGCGAAGCCCACCGCTAGAAGGCGTCCGAAGCTATCACGCGCTGTCTGAGCGATCGCTAGGGCGCGTAATAAGAAGACGGTGAACAGGCCCAGGAGCACCAGCGCGCCGAGGAATCCCCACTCCTCACTGAGGACACTGAAGATGAAGTCCGTCGTACGCGCCTGCAGGAAGCCGAGCTGGCTCTGCGAGCCGTTATTGAACCCCTGGCCGACGAGCCCACCAGATCCAACGCTGATCTCGGCCTGAAGAACGTTGTAGCCGGCTCCGAAGCGATCCTTCTCGGGATCGATGAAGGTGGCGAGGCGCTCCTCCTGGTAGTCGCTAACGGCAATGATCAGGGCGAACGGCACCATCGCGATGATCACGCCGGCGAGAATCGCGAGATGCCTCCCTGATGCCCCGGCCATAATCACCATTCCCAGCCAGACGACGAAGAAGATGATCGTCGTACCCAGGTCGGGCTCGATGAAGACCAGGCCGAGTAATGGCAGGAGCAGGGCCAGCGAGCCAAGGAAGACCTGTGGCTCGTGCAGGCGCTGCTCGCGGTCAGATAGGTACTTTGCCAGGGCGATAACGCCGATGATCTTGGCGAATTCGGAGGGCTGGAGCAGGAAGCCACCGGGCAGCTCGATCCAGCGCGTGGCGCCGGCGATGTTGGTGCCGATTATCAGCACCACCACCAGTCCGAAGATGGCGAGCGCGTAGAGCGGGAACCAGTTCTGGCCAAGCAGCCGGTAGTCGAGGCGCGCCAGCATGAGGCTGGCGATCAGACCGACGCAGGCAAAGAGGATCTGCTTGCCGACCGCATCGGTCAGCGTCTGGCCGGCCTCGCCCCCTGTTTCGGTCAGCGACGCGCTGTAGAGGACGACAAGTCCGAAGCACACCAGGGCCAGCGCCGCCGCCAGCAGTGTGAAGTCGTAATTGCGAAATTCTCGGGCGCGGAAAGTGGCAGTCATGGCACCATCACGCTTACCCGGTTGAACCAGGCCTCGAACATAGCGCGAGCGACCGGCGCGGCCGTCTCACCACCAGTGCCGCCCTGGACGTAAACGGCGATTGCGATCTCGGGGTCTTCGAACGGCGCGAAGCCGATGAACCAGGCGTGGGTCAAGAGGTCGCCCGTCTGGTCGACCTCTTCCACCTGTGGCGAACCCGTCTTGCCGGCTACTTCCACGCCGCCTATGGCGGAGAGGGTCGCCGTTCCATACGGGCTGACCACCGCCTGGCGCATTCCTTCCCGCAGGTTCTGCAGTGTCGTTGGGTCGAGACCGAGGTTGGCACGGATGATGGCTTCGCCGAAGGGGACCGGTCGACCCTGGCTGTCGAATGAGAATTCACGTGAGTTGCCCTCGGGATCGATGATGTCATGAACCATCCGCGGCTCGAGAAGGTTCCCGCCGTTGGCGATGGCAGCCGCGACCAGCGCCATCTGCAGGGGCGTTGTCGTGACAACGTTCTGACCAATGGCAAACTGGAGGCTGCTGCCGAGGAACCAGGGCTCGTTCTCAAAGCCGGAAACTTGTTCAAACCAGGCGCTGAGGTTGGTCAGCGGTCCATCGGCAATGTTCGTATTGCCGATGTCGTCGTCCGGATTAGCCGGGTCTTCCTGCCAGAGTGCGGGATCGAGTCCGGCCCTGGCGAAGGATTCGGCGTCCCCCGGCGGTATCAGGCCAGACGCCTCCTCTGGAAGATCGATGCCGCTCGGCGCGCCGAGACCAAATCGCTCGGCCATGCGCGCAACGTTAGCCGGGCCAGCCCCCTCGAATTCGTCGGGTCCACACCCGGGGTTGAAGTTGCCCGAGCCTGGCTGATCGTCAGCAAGCAGGCAATAGAAGAAGACGTTAGACGAAGCGCCCAGGCCCAGTGGGAACGTGAACGTTCCTGTCGTTGTGTCGTTGAACCGCTGCGACTCCTCCGGGTTGGTTTCGGTCCGGACTTCAAGGTAGCCCGAGCTGTTGATGCTGGTCTCC
>DASTBR010000158.1:0-4213 GCA_035711945.1 Dehalococcoidia bacterium | reverse complement strand
CCCAGACAAAATAGGCGCCGGCCAGCCAGCCGAACGAGGGCGCCAGGGCATAGAACACGATGGCCCCTGAAAGCACGGTTGCTCCAAGGAGAATCGAGGTCCGGCGGCCAAAGCGATCCGCTACCGCGCCCGTGGGCACTTCCGCGGAGAGTGATGTGATCGAGAACACAGTCTCGAGGAGTGCTATCTGGGCGAGCGTCAGGCCGCGATCTTCGATCAGGAAGATGACGAAGATCGGCATCCAGAATTGGAAGTTGCTGACGAAGCGGTACGCGTAGAAGCGCCCAACGTTAGCAGCGTAGGGCGAGCTATCTCCCGCGAATTGGCGCATTCACTCGTTCTACCACGCGCTAGGCGCTGCGGCGGAACTGAAGCGACCAGGCTTCACGCTGACGTCCGAGCCTCTTCGCCCACGTAGAGTGGCTTGCGTCGATCTCGGCCTCTGTGGCCCGGCAAGCCCTGATCAACTCCAGTCCTTGTTCGGCGTAGCGCCTTTGCAGGTCCTCGACACGACTCTCATCGAAAACCGCGAGGCCGGCGCCGGCCTCACGCTGAGTAATCGAGACCAGGATCTTCAGGCGGCCGCCGGGGACGAGCATCCGAGCCAGGCCGGCAACGATCGCTGGGTCGCCTGCAACGACGCCACGCAGCAGTGAACCCCAGGGGAAGTGGACAGTCACCTCTTCGAAGGCACCGTCCAGCTCGCAGGGCAGCGACTCTGCCGAGGCAACAACGAACAAGGCGTTCGGCGAGCCTCCACGAGCGGGCTTTCGACTCGCACGGCGCGAGGCTTCGGCCATGGCTGCGGCGTTGGCGTCAAGACCGACAACCAGCGTGTCGGGACGCGCGGTCGCCGTTTTCAGAACGAAGCGACCGTCACCGGTACCGACGTCCAGAACAGCGCGCTCATAGGCTGAGCGCAGGCCGGCAAATTAGCCGACGTCTATTTCGAAGACTTGCTTGCCGCTGACGACCCGCATGGTGGATTCCCTTCTAGAGAAGTCGCGTTGACGCGCCTCCCGCTCATGCTAGAATCAGTTGGAACAACTTTAGCACTCTAGCGATGAGAGTGCTAATGACACGGGACATAGTTTTGACCGAAGATCTGACACCTCGCCGCGCCGAAGTGCTGAAGCTCGTCGTACACGAGTACGTCGACTCTGCCATACCCGTCGGGTCGCAGACACTGGTCAGTAAGTACAACCTCCAGCTCTCCTCGGCCACCATCCGCAACGAGATGGCGCGCCTTGAGGAAGAGGCCTACATCACGCACCCGCACACCTCGGCCGGGCGCGTGCCATCCGACCGCGGCTACCGATACTTCGTCGAAACGCTCATGCCCGAGGACGACCTGACCGCCGAAGAGAAAGCGACGATCCGCCATCAGTTCCACCAGGCCGCCCGCGAGGTCGACGCCTGGATCGAGCTGGCAGCAACAATCCTCTCGCAGACGGCTCGCTCGTTGTCGCTGGTCACCGCGCCGCGCTCGGCGCAGACCCGCCTTAAGCACATCGAGCTTCTCGAGCTGAACGAGCGCAGCGTACTGATGGTCGCCGTGCTCCAGGAAGCACGCGTCGTCCAGAAGCTGATCGCGCTGCGTGACGAGGTCGCGCAGTCCGAGCTGACTGCGATTTCCGCCCGCTTCAACCAGAATTACTCAGGCTGCACCGAGGTCGACATGCAGCCCGCCTCCGAGGCCTCCGAGGCCGAGCTGACCTTCTTCGAAGCCTTGCGCGAGATCCTGCGCGCCGAGGACGAGGGCCACCAGCCCGAGACGCGGACGGACGGCCTGAAGAATGTCCTCGCTCAACCCGAGTTCCAGCACAGCGATCACCTGCTCGAGGTGCTCGAGGCCGTGGACGAGCGCAACCTCTCGAAGGTCATCCCCTTCCAACGGCTCAAGGACGGCGGCGTGCTGGTCATGATCGGCGGCGAGAACCGCGACCAGAGCATGCGCGAATTCAGCGTCGTCGTCTCCGAATACGGCGTGCCGGACGCCTTCCGTGGCGCGCTCGGTGTCGTCGGTCCGACGAGGATGCGCTACCCACGCATGATCTCCACGGTGCGCTATATGTCCGAGGTCATGAGTGACCTCATGGCCGCGCTGCACCGCAACGAAACGGTCGAGGAGGCCGCGGGCTAGTCCAACTATCCGCGAGGGACGATGACGAACGAGGGAACGGCCGAGCCGACGGCTGACGAACAGAACAACCAGCCCGCTGAGGGCACAAAGGAACCAGAGAACTTGACACCAGAAGCACGAGTCGAGCGCGCCGAGCGCGAAGCCAGTGACTTCCGCGACAAGTGGATGCGCGCGGCCGCCGACTACCAGAATCTCAAGCGACGCAGCGAGCAGGAACGCCAGGACCTGGCGCGCTTCGCTAACGCCGCACTGATCATCAACATCCTGCCCATCCTCGACGACATGGAGAGGGCCCTGAGCACGCTCGACGCCAAGCTGGCCGGGCTGACCTGGGTCGAGGGCATCTACCACATCTACCGCAAGTTCAAACAGGCGCTCGAGTCGGCCGGTGTCAGCGAGATCGAGACGGACGGCGCCGACTTCGACCCCAATCTGCACGAGGCCGTGCAGTACAGCGAGGGCTACGAGGGCAAGGTCATCTCCGTGGTCCAGAAGGGCTACAAGCTCGGGGACCGCGTCATCCGGCCGTCCATGGTCGTCGTCGGCAAGGGCGACCAGTCAGACCAACCAACCGAATTCCCTCCCAGCGAGGAACAGGGCGAACAGCCCACAGACCAAGTAGAGGACTAGAACATGCCAAGAGTGATTGGAATTGACCTGGGGACGACCAACAGCGCCGTCGCCGTAATGGAGGCCGGCGAGCCGGTCGTCATCACAAACTCCGAGGGCGGGCGCATCACGCCGTCCGTAGTCGCGCTCAGCAAGGGCGGCGAGCGGCTGGTCGGCCAGGTGGCCAAGCGCCAGGCGATCACCAACCCCGAGAACACGATCAGCTCGATCAAGCGGCTGATGGGCCGCAAGATTGACGACCCCGAGGTCGACCGCACGAAGGGCATGGTCCCCTACGCGATCGAGAAGGCAGCCAACGGCGACGCCCACGTCAAGATGGGCGACAAGCTGTACTCGCCGCCCGAGATCTCGGCGATGATCCTGCAGAAGCTGAAGGCCGACGCCGAGGCCTACCTGGGCGACACGGTCACCGAGGCGGTCATCACCGTCCCGGCCTACTTCAACGACAGCCAGCGCAACGCCACCAAGGACGCCGGCAAGATCGCCGGCCTCGAGGTCCTGCGCATCATCAACGAGCCGACCGCCGCCTCGCTGGCCTACGGCCTCGACAAGAAGGGCGAGGAGCAGATCGCCGTCTACGACCTGGGTGGCGGCACCTTCGACATCTCGATCCTCGAGATCGGCGAGGGCACCTTCCACGTCAAGTCGACCAACGGCGACACGCACCTCGGCGGCGACGACTTCGACCAGCGCGTCATCGACTGGCTCTGCGAGGAGTTCAAGCGCGAGCAGGGCATCGACCTGCGACAGGACCGCATGGCCCTGCAGCGTCTCAAGGACGCCGCTGAGCAGGCCAAGATCGCCCTCTCGACCACGCAGGAGCACGAGGTCAACCTGCCGTTCATCACGGCCGACGCCAGCGGCCCGAAGCACCTGACGATCAACCTGAGCCGCGCCAAGCTGGAGCAGCTCGTCGGCGACCTGGTCGAGAAGACGCTCGGCCCGGTCAAGCAGGCCCTCGAGGACGCCGGCGTATCGGCCAGCCAGGTCGACGAGGTCGTGCTGGTCGGTGGCCAGACGCGCATGCCGCTGGTCCAGGACAAGGTCCGCCAGTTCTTCGGCAAGGAGCCCCACAAGGGCGTCAACCCCGACGAGGTCGTGGCCATTGGCGCCGCGATCCAGGCCGGCGTGCTGAAGGGCGACGTCAAGGACGTCCTCCTGCTCGACGTCACCCCGCTGACTCTGGGTATCGAGACGCTGGGCGGCGTACGCACGCCGCTGATCGACCGCAACACGACGATCCCCACGTCGAAGAGCCAGGTCTTCAGCACGGCCGCCGACAACCAGACCAGCGTTGAGATCCACGTCCTGCAGGGCGAGCGCCAGATGTCGGCCGACAACAAGTCGCTGGGCCGCTTCATCCTCGACGGGATCCTGCCCGCGCCGCGCGGCGTGCCGCAGGTCGAGGTCACGTTCGACCTCGACGCCAACGGGATTTTG
>DASTBR010000157.1:0-5285 GCA_035711945.1 Dehalococcoidia bacterium | reverse complement strand
GCTGCCTTCTCAAAGCCGAAGGTGTCGATCGCCGTCGCGAAGTCTTCTACCGTCCCTGCCAGCACGAAGCCGCCGTTGCGGCCGCTGGCCCCGCTGGCGATGTCGTCCCTTTCGAGGAGCACCACGTCGTCGCCGCGCTCGGCTAGAAGGAGCGCGGCTGCGCAGCCGCTGATCCCGCCGCCCACGATTGCGATCTCGACTTCGCAATCGGCCTCAAGCGGTGGGTAGCCCTCGCCCTCGCGCCGCAGCCAGAACGACTCTGCCATCTTCCCAGCGAGATTAGGACACGTCGGTCAGGTTCAGGGTTCCTGTTTCCCTAAACTCAGAAGGTGTCCGACGAGATCAAGGCCGTAATCTATGACGCCGGCGGCACCCTCCTGCGGGGGCGCCCGACGATCGATGAGATGTGCGACATCGCTTACGACGAGTTCGAGGTGTACGTCGAGCCCGACCAGCTCAAGGAAGCGATGCCCGACCTCAGCGCTTTCTACCATCAACGGCGCCACCAGGATGGACTCGGCGTCTATGACTCGGACGAGCGGGCGGCAAGCTTTTGGCGCGAGTACTATCTCGAGGCCTTCCGCCGTGCCGGCATCGAGCATGAGCAAGAGCTGCTCCTAAAGCTAGCTACGCGACTCAACCGTTGGTACGCCGAGCCCGAGCAGTGGCAGGTCTATGACGATGCCTGGCTGGCCCTCGAGGAAGGACGCCGCCGAGGCCTGATCCAGGGCGTCGTCTCCGACTGGGGAACCGACCTCCTCGGCATCCTGGGTTCGCTCGGCCTCACTCAATACTTCGAGTTCGTGGTCGTATCGGCCATCGTCGGCCGGGCGAAGCCCGCCGCCGACGTCTTCGAATACGCTCTCGAGCGCGCCGGAGTGTCCGCAGCCGAGGCCGTTTATGTCGGCGACTCTTATATTGCCGACGTCCTCGGAGCGCGCGGCGCAGGCCTACTGCCGGTGTTGGTTGATCGCCACGGCCACAACCACACCTTCGACTGCATCACCGTCCCTACGCTCGACCGAGTCTTCGATTCATTGACGCCCGCCCCGGCGGGCGTGGCGCCATCGTAGTTGGCGCTCCTCTACCTCGTCAGACACAGCGAATCAGCTGTCGACCCTTCGCGCTCGCCGTCGGAGTGGGAACTTACCCAGCGGGGTCTGGAGCTGGCCAGGAAGCTCGCGCGCAGCCAGGAGTGGAAGCGCATGACCGCTATCGGCTCGAGCGAAGAGCCCAAGGCACGAGTTACAGCGAGCCTGATCTCCGAGCGCTGGAACAGACCGCTCGTGACGGACGCACGCTTCGGCGAGGTCAACCGGCCCTTCGCCGGGAAGATCAATGAGTTTGAGGAGGCAGTGACCGAGTACCTCAAGGGCGGGGCGCTGCCCGAGTGGGAGCGGATCAGCGACGCGGCAAACCGTTTCCAGGCGGCGCTGAGCGACCTGCGCAACGGTCATTCCGGTGACGTCGCCGTGGTCTCCCACGGCACGATCATGGCGGTGTTTCTCTCGCGCTCGCTCGGCATTCGCTTCAGCGGCCGTGAGTGGTCAAAGATCGCCATGCCCGACGTCTGCGTGGTCGACGTCGAGGCCCGCCGCATCCTCCGCGACTGGGGGAATACCCGTTTCTAAGAGGCTCTGGCTGGGGATTCGTATGCGTCTTCACCGGGAAGACAAAGCGATTGCATCGCTTCAAGAAGAGAGGAATCCCATGCGCTATCGGGATCAGCGATAGCGCGACGGAACCGAGATCGTATCTCGCCAATCAGATCGGCCTGGTCTTGCCCGAGTTGCTCGACCCTGGCCCAGGCGTCCTTCAACACAAACCTGTTCGTCTGCAAAGCCGCCTCAATACCCTGCCAGCAAGAGCTCGCACAGGCCCCGGCAGACCCCTCGAGGGCGGCGAGCTTTGCCTTGAGAAGCTTTACCTGTGTAAGGAGGGGGAAGTAGCCGTACCCCTGGCAGATATCTTCCGCCGTCGACAACTCCTCGGCAGCAATTGCCATCAGCGGCTCTGGAGCCGGGGCGATTGGAGCCTCCCGCGCTACTCTCCCGGCGTCTGTGGGCCGTCCCTCAAAAGCCATATGAAGCTGAATGTTGCGGCCGGGACGCCGCTGCTCGGCCTCTACAGTAAGGTGCACTCCCGCTTTTCGCATCCGCGCCTTCGCCTCGTAATACCGGTTTGGCGGATTGGAACTGAGACTCCACTGGAGTGCCTGGTCGAAGTCAAGCCTCGCCTCAGGAATGCGTCCGAGGTCCATCATCAGGTCTCCGTGTGTGTTGTGCGCTATGGCCATCCGCACTGGATCCTTGACGGGCATCCGCGCGTAGAATTCCAGCCCCTGGCTGGCATGCGACTGCGCGAGGGCCAGGTCGCGCTTCTCCCAGTTGGCTCGGTATATCCTGCTCAGAGCCAGGTGGGCGAGCCCGGCCTCATGGTACTCACCAATCTGCTTGCCCTGAGGGCCTGAGAGGGAGCGTTGGAGATGCTCCTCCGCCTGCTGGTGTTCGCCCCGATCGACTAGGGCCAGTCCCATATAGAGGTCGTCCTGCAGGGCGTTCAGCTCATCGCGCCCGCCACGTTCGGCGTCCAGCTCGCGGCCGAGGGCGATCCCACGCTTCCGCCACTCCAGGCTCGCGTCCCAGTCGCCGAGAAGATGCGCCGCCCAGCCGAGTGAATGACAGGCGTGGGCCTGCTGGTACTTATCGGCTTCTGCCTCGAAGTAGTCGTGGCTTTCGGTGAGCAGCGAATAGGCCTCGCGCGGCTGCGCCATAAAGAGGTAGAGGTTGCCCAGTTCGCGCTTCATGCGAGCGTCCCAGTAATCCGCAAACTGGCGCTCCGTATCGCTCGCAGGGCTCCATCTGGCGATGGCCTGTCTGGCCTCGGCGTAGTGTTCGCTGGCGCCGGCGAAATTCCCCAGGAGCTTCTCGATGTCCGCCAAACGAACCAGCAGGCGTGACTGAATAGGCGGACTTGCAGCCAGCTCCGCGGCCGCCAGACCTCGGCGACAGGCCATTTTTGCCTCTTCGAATCGCCCCTGGTACCTCTGACTCTGCGCTTCGCTGAGCTCGAGCCAGGCAGCAAATCGAGGCGCGATCGTCACCAGCTGCCGCTGCAGGTCGCGCGCGTCTTCGGCACGCGCTGTCACCTGGCTCCAGTTTCCGTGCCTTGCCTCCTCGCGGACATCAACATACTGCCGCCACGCTGCGCTGAGCAGCCGCAGGTCGTTATTCATCACTGCGCTGAGCAGGTCGCGGTCGGGCTGGGGCAGCTCGTCCACACTCACCTGCGCAACCCTGCGCTCCAGCACCACAGCACCTATTTCCGCCCCACTAAGGGGCGAGTAGTCAAGGGCGGTCAACAGTCGATTGGCATCAGCCCGGGAGAGCTCCAGGGACCGGCTCAGTGCGAGCACCGCCTGGCGCGAACCGGGCCGGCGCTTGCCGCTCAGCAGGTGTGACAACATGCTCGGTGAATAGCCACACCGCTCTGCGATCACCCGCTTCTTCATCCCGGTCCGCGCGGCATAGCTGGCGACGGCTTGACTCAGGAGCTGGCTGAACTGATCTGTACTCGCAGTCAAACGCGGAGCCCCCTTTTTCCACCTTGTCAAAAATCGTTGACTACGTTGGCCGAGCAAGCCTACGTTCGGAGCAAGGGAGAAGTCAAGACATGAACGACCTGACAAACCCCAGGCTGGCGACAACCGAAATCAAGGTGGCAAAGGAGACCCTGCCGCAGGTGCCGCCCGGAGGCGGCCACCCCAAGGTGGCAAACGCCCGTTTCTCAACCAAGGCCCGCCGGCAAGGCGGGTCTTTTGATGTGCGGGAGAATCGGCATACCGGACTGACTCTGACGGCGCTGGCTCAGCGGCTGCTCTCCGGCGATTTGAGTGCAGAGCAAGCCTTCGTCGACTCCGCCCTCCGTCGCCTGGTCGGTCTGCTGGTTGTGAAAGGGGCCCGCGACGACGCCGAGGACTACGCTCTCGACGCCATCGCCGAGGCCCTTGTCAGGCTTCCCCGGCTCGCCGAATGCAAAGACGGCCACGACCCGGTCTTCGCCTACATGGCTCAGACTGCTCTCAACCGAATGCGCAGAGCACACCGCGAGCACGCCAGGGAGCGTCGAGCGCTCGCGCTCCTCGCCGGAGTGCAGGGCGCGGGCGAACAGCGGAGCGGCCTGGTTGAGCGCCCCCTCTGGACTAGCGAGCCGCCGCCCGAGCGGACGCGCGCCGCAGTGGCTGCAGCTGCCCAGGCGGTCCTCAACGCCCTGTCTGAACTTGATAGAGCCCTGGTTGAGCTGAGAGTCGAAACCAACCTGACCTGGGCGGACATCGGACGCGAGCTGGGAGCCCCAGCCGAGGTTGTCCGCCAGCGCTGGCACAGGATCCGTAGGCGGTTCCTGGCAACGATGCCGGCGCCCGAAGAACTATAAAGAAGCTGAGACACGAATCTCTCCTTCTGAAGGAGTATCTGACCTATGACTGCTGGACCCGCCGAACGTCCGGCTAACGAAAACCCCGATGATACCGCCGGGCATGCCTCTCACGCTCGGCCATTGGAACAGAAGGCCGGCGACGCATATGACCCGCAATCTGGTCGCCAGAACGGCGTATCCCATGCTGCCCATGAAGAGGCCCTCGCGCTCGTCAGGCACTCCACGCTGGTTAGGGGCGACCTCTCGCTTGGCAGCTACTTCCGCAAACTGCGCCAGGACCTCGGTCTATCTACTAGCGAGCTAAGCGAAGAGCTTGCGCTGTCCGTGAAGGCCATCGAGGGCGTGGAGAGCGGCGAGCCTCCATCCGCCCGCGTCGAACCCGAGCGCCTGGCACAGTGGGCCGCCCGCATTGGCGCCCTACGCCGTCTCACCATCGCGCTTGTTAACACGCAGGCGGATCAACCTGAGGCGGGCAAACCCAGCGCGAAGGCAGGGCCGGCGCAGAAGGATATCGAGGCCTACCTCAGTAGGTTCTCCGCGGCCTTCGCCTCCCGCTAAGCAACAAACTCTCAATCGCCGATCACTGGGCCGCGGCTCCCAGGCTCACCTTGTCACGCACGTGGCTTTCAACCAGCGAGAGGGGCACACCGCAGGTTAAAGCGAACGGTTTCAACGTAGCTTGGTTCCTCCTCAGCATCGCGCTCTATGTCCTCGGGATTGTCTTGGAGGTACAATTCCGCACCGAACCGGACTCGGACGATAAGAACAAGCCAACCCCGAGCGCCGTGGTCGACTCGCCCTCCGACAAAGTGACCGACGGTCCTCGACCAATCAGCCTTGAGGCATTG
>DASTBR010000156.1:0-2618 GCA_035711945.1 Dehalococcoidia bacterium | reverse complement strand
ATCGGTGAGGGCTGGCCGCGCCTTCGCACCTTCGCGACGTGCTTCCTGCTCAGCGGTGTCCTCTGGTGGCTTTTCGTGCTGCAGCTTCCGCTGCCCGTCTTGTTGGCTGGAGCGCTGGCCAGCGGCCTTGCGGCTGGTCCGATCAACCCGCTGCTGATGACGATCTTCTTCGAGCGCGTTCCCACGAATCTGCGCGGGCGCATCTTCGGCATCGCCAACGCGATGGCCTGGCTCGTAATGCCCGTCGGGGCTGTCCTCGCTGGAGCCCTGATCGAGGTCGTAGGCCTGACTGCCACCTTCGCGCTCGTTGCCATCGCCTACCTGGGCGTCACCCTCGTTGCCTTCGTCAACCCGTGGTTACGCGAGATGGATGACCGGCCCGCGGGAGCCATTGAGCGCCCGGTGGAAGCCGTGGAGGCTTCGTGACAGCCAAGTTAGTGATCGCTCACCTGTCTCGCTCTTGTATTTGTGCTGAGTTAGACTCTTTTCCTACGCTGCCCCCGCAGCGGTACCTTCCCATGAGGCGAGATAACTAGTACATGGCCGAAGCCATCAACAACGGCGACGACTCCTCAGGCGACGAAAACATGGACATGGCGGCCCTCCTCGCCGCCGAAGAGGTGCAGATGCACTCGCTCCATCGGGGCGAGGTGATCGAGGGTACAGTCGTTGGCCGCGACCGCGACGGCGTCATCGTCAACGTCGGCGCCAAGTCAGAAGGCATCGTCCACTCCAACGAGATGCAGTCGCTCGGCCACAACCCTGCATCGAAGTTGAGCGAAGGCGACAAGATCCTGGTCTACATAATTCACCCGGAGACCCAAGAGGGGCAGGTCCTGCTCTCGATCGACCGCGCTCGCGGCGAGACCGGCTGGCGCGACCTGCAAACACGTTTCGAGAGCCAGGACAGCTTCGAGGTTGAGATCATCGGTTTCAACAAGGGCGGCCTGCTCTGCAATGTGGAAGGCGTCAATGCCTTCATCCCACTATCCCAGCTCGCGCACGTCCGGCCTGACCCCGACAATGCCAACTACCTCGCTGACTCGATCGGCAAGAACCTGCGCGTCAAGGTCATCGAGCTAAACCGCCGTCGCAACCGCGTGATCCTATCGGAGCGCGCTGCTGTCCAGGAGTGGCGCAGCCAGCAAAAGGACAAGTTGCTGACTGAGCTGGAAGAGGGACAGATTCGCCGGGGCGTCGTCACCAGCATCCGTGACTTCGGCGTCTTCGTGGACCTGGGCGGCGCCGATGGCCTGGCGCATCTATCCGAGCTTTCCTGGGACCGCGAGCGAGCCCCCGGCGATGTCTACAAGATCGGGCAGGAGGTCGACGCCTACGTCATGAAGGTCGACCCCGAGACCAAGAAGATTGCTCTGAGCCTGCGGCGGGCGCAGCCCCAGGAGTGGGACGTGCTCGTCGGCCAGTATTCCGTTGGCCAGCTGGTCATCGGTAAGGCAACGAAGCTGGTTCCGTTTGGCGCGTTTGCTCAGATCGAGGGTCAGCTCGAAGGCCTCGTCCACGTTTCGGAGATCTCCGACCGCAAGATCGGCCATCCCAACGAGGTGCTGCGAGAGGGCGACATCCTGCCGCTCAAGATCGTGCGCATCGAGCGCGATCGGCATCGCCTCGCCCTGAGCCTCAAACAGGCGCGGAGTGACGCAGAGGTGCGCGGCTTCGTCTTCGACCCCAACGGCGCCGTTAGCCTTGTCCCTGAGTCTGAACAGGAGCGCCTGCAGGCTGATGGCATCGCCACGCCGCCATGGCAGCGTGGCCTCGGCGGGGAGGAATCCGAAGCTGCTGGCGAGCAGCCGGCACCGGAGCCGGACGAGGAAGAAACGCCTGAGCCAGCGGCGGAAGCCGGGGCTGAGGAAGAGACCGAGGCTGAGGAAGAGACCGAGGCGATTGCCCCGGAGGAGACTCCGACCGCAGAAAGCGAGGAGCTTTCTACTACTGCCGAAGCGGAGCCCGAGGAGCAGCCTGCCGCTGCCGAGGCAGAGGAGACGGAGCCGGAGCCCGCCGAGGCCTAACTAACCCCACGGCTCAGTTTCCGTCCGGAGGCTCGAATGAAGAACTCGCGAGACGTACCGAGGCCGTTCACCATGCATTGGGGAAGCGGCCAGATCGTTGAAGAGGCAACGTGCTCGAGCGAGCACAAACAGCCCTCTATACAGCTCATGGAGTACGACGAGGGCGAGGCAGCAGGTCGCTGGTCCGTCCGCTTTTGTTACTACAGCCCGCAGGGCCGCTTCCAGCGCAGTCCGATGATGATCGACGAGGGCGACGTGACCGCCCTCCGCGAATCGCTAAAGCGGACTCCACGTCTAAAAGCGATCCTGAAGCGGCTCGTCGACGATTAGTTCAAGCTTTGGCCCAATCGCGGATGGCCTCGGCGTGCTCCTTGTAGTGGTCGATCGCCGAGTTGTGGGCGATGCGATAGACCGTCTTGCCCTCAGCGAACCGTTCCTCGTCGGCGATGGTTGCTAGCGCGCTGCGGAATTTGTCATGCGCCGCGTCGAGGCGCTGCAGCACCTCGGGCCAGGATCCGGAGGCGAACTTCTCCGCAAAACCGGCATTCCACGTATCGGCGTCGTTGTAGTCGACGCCTTCCGGCACCGGTC
>DASTBR010000155.1:0-5493 GCA_035711945.1 Dehalococcoidia bacterium | reverse complement strand
CTTCAACGTGGAAGGGCGTCAGGAGAAGGTCGTCTGGAACATCGAGGGCCGCCGCGGGGAAGAGCCTCTACCGCCGGCCGCTCCTCTCGACCCCTGGGGACTCGATCGACGCAACGACGAACAGCCCTTCGATGGCGAGATCGAGCTCATCGATCCCCTTGAAGAGGAAGCTGAATCCGCGTACGCCTTTTCGTCGGTCGAAGCCGTTGCAGTTGCCGACGAAACCGATGAGCCCGAGGTGCCTGGGCAGGAGACCCTGCCCTGGGATGAACCTGTCGAGGCAGCGCTCGAACAAGAGACTCTGGACGCTGTGCGTGAGGAGCTGATTGAGCCTGCCCCCCTGCCCCAACCCCTTGCCCGGCCGGCGCAGCCTAAGCCACCGGCCGCCTCTCGCCCCAAGAAGAAGCGCCGTGCGCGCAAGGCCGCGGCCAGGGCAACCCCGCCCAGCAAGAACGGTAAGCAACCGGCCCGAGCGTCCGCGAAGAAAGCCGCTCAGGACAGCCGCCGTCACGCACGTACCGCCGCCTCTCAGCTCCTAACTCCAGAGCCGGTTGACCTCGAGGCGGTCACGCTGACCAGCTACAACCCCGACGACTATGTCCAGGAGAAGCCGCCGTCATGGTGGAACCCGATCAACCTGTTCTCTCTGTTCTCCTTCGTGCTCTTTACGGCTGCCGCTGTCGGCGGCGTGTACTACGTCTGGGACGGTAGTAGGGAGGGTGATGATGAGCCGGGCGGATCGTCTCAGTCCGAATCTGAGTTGCTTGTTGAACCGCCTCTCGTGGTCACGAGTGCGCAGCTGCCTCCCTCCCTCGTCGAGTTCGCCCGCAGCTATGTTCAGGGGTTTGAAGGCGCTCTCGGCGAACGCTACGAGTATCTCGATCTCGCAGCGCTGGCCCTGCCGGACGGCTCCTACTTCTACGCTGCCGCGGCTCGGGATCGAGGCTCCTTGGATGGCAGCCACCAGCGGGTCTTCTTCTTCCTCGACGAGACGTCTCTCGGCCCGGACTGGCCTGTCGACTCGCGGAGTCTTGCCTCGGTGCGTGCTCTCTCAGACGGCCGCATCGCTGTGGTCTATCACGCCTTCGCCGACGGTGACGAGGCCTGCTGCGGCAGTCTCGACAACGTCACCGTCTTCTTCTCCTACGACGGCCGGCTCGCTTCGACGCTCACCGAGCCCCCTGCCCAGATCGTCGCCCGCTAGCCCGATAAGTCAGCCGCGGGCGGCTACGATCAGCGAACATGGGCGATCTCCACAAGATCCTCCAGGTTCGCCCCGGCGCCGACGACGAGACGATCGCTGCGGCCTATGCCAGGCTCCGCCGTCGCTACGATCCAGCCCACGGTGGCCCCTTCGCCGACGAGGCGGCTTTGCATGAGTTGGAACGGGCCTATGCCGTCCTCTCCGATCCGGAAGCCCGGGACGCCTACGAAATGGCGGGTGGTCGGCAGCAGGGACTTCTCTCTGACGACGGTCGAGTACCTCCGGAGACGCCCAGGCCGACGTTCCCGACTCCGGCGGCACGAGATCCATTCGGTCTTGAAAGTCAGGATCCGCCTGCAAGTCGGGCCCCAGTCAGCCAGCCTGCGTTAGACAGCACCGCCGTCGATCGGCGGCCAGAACCGACTAGCACAAGCGCCGATCTCTGGCGCGCCGCGGATCCGGCCCTCCAACCGGCGAGTACGCCGACCCCGATCAGCGATGAACAAGCGACGAGCAAGGTTGCTCATTCGCTGGGCGACCTGCCACTCCGCGAGAAGACCCAAACGCCCGTCGCGTCGCCTGGATGGCTGCCGGACTGGAGTCGCGGACGTGTTCTGCCCGCTGCATCGGCTCTTCTCGTGCTTGTTGGAGGAGGCCTGGCTATCTGGGGAGTTCTGCAGGCCGTCGACGAAGCTGACGACGGGGAAGAGGCAACTGGATCTGAAGCCACGCCCGCCGCCGAGGCCACGTCCGGCGAGCAGGGTGGCGAGGCGCCAGAGACGCTCGCTGCGCCTGTAGTGGCCTCGGCCGACGCGTTGCCGGCGGACTTACGGGAGTTCGCCGAAGACGTCGTCGCCGATTTCGAAGCGGACGACGGCACGCGCTATCGCATCTACGACTTCGTCGCGACGGTCACGAGCGATGACTCAGTCTTCTACGCGGCGATGGTTATCCAGGCGGAGTCCGACCTCGTAGGACAGTCTGTCTTCTTCTTCCTCGACGAGAGTTTCCTCGGCCGCGACTGGGGCGAAGACGTCCGCAGCGTGGAATCCATAAACTCCGCGACCGGCGGTGAGATTGGCGTCGTCTACCGCCTCTACGCCGACGGCGACGAGGACTGCTGCCCGAGCGGCGAGCCTTTCGCCGTCGTCTACAGCTATGAGGGGGAGTTCAGGGCCGACAGCGCCTCCCCGCCAGATGGAATCTTTGTCGAGTAGCTCTAGTAGCGAGCGCTTCCGCTGCGCTGCTGGCTGAAGCAGTCAGAGCAGTAGACTGGCCGGTCGCCTCGCGGCACGAACGGGACCTTGGCCTCGTTTCCGCACGACGCGCACGTTGCCGTGTGCATCTCGCGCGGGCCGCTTGAATAGCCGCCGCTGTAGCCTCCGCCTCCGCCTGAACCCTTGCGAGCCGCCCGGCAATCGGGACAGCGCGAAGGCTCGTTGGTGAAGCCTTTGCTGGCGTAGAACTGTTGCTCACTCTCGGTGAACAGGAATGATGCGCCGCAATCGCGGCAGGTGAGCGTCTTGTCGCTCATGTGGTCACTCTCCTTGCGAGTGTTGTGTGCGCGCGGTGGACCTGCTGACCTGCTCTTGGGAACTCGCCGTTGGGAATGGCCTTAAAGGAGAGCGCTACCAATAGGGGGCGGGACCGGTTGCATCGCCATAGCTATGGTACCATCCTCGGCCGCCACAAGCGCCACGGCGTCGGCCGAAGGGCACTCCCTATAATCTCAGCAGTGAAGGTTACTACCGAACGACTCCCCAATTCCCAGGTCAAAGTCGAGATTGAAGTCGCGCCAGAGCGGGTTGAACAATCCATCGACGCCGCCTACAAGCGTCTCGCCAAACGCGTCAAGATCCCTGGCTTTCGTCCCGGCAAAGCCCCTCGGCCAGTCGTCGAGCGCCATCTCGGAGGCCGTGATGCTCTGCTCCATGAGGCCCTCGACAAGCTCGTTCCCGAGGTCTACGACGAGGTCGTTGAGGAGCAGGACATTCATGCCATCGACCTGCCCCAGCTCTCGATAACCAATCTCGAACCGGTCACGTTCACTGCCACCGTTCCAATTCGCCCGGAGGTAAAGCTCGGCGACTACAAGTCCATACGCCTCGAGCATGAGCCAGTCGCGGTGGACGGCAACCAGGTAGATGAGGCCGTCGAACGATTGCGGGCCAGCCAGGCTCTGCTCGAGCCGGTCGAGAGGCCGGCAAAGCTCGGCGACGTTCTGCGCGCAGACATCTCTGCCCACATCGAGGGCGACGAGCAGTTCTCACGCCAGGACGCCGAATTCGCCTTAATCGAAGACGGCGAGGTTCTGCAGCCCGGCTTCAAGGAGCAGCTCGTCGGCATGACGAAGGGTGAGGAAAAGAAGTTCTCCCTCGCCGTCCCCGATGACCACCCCGATGAGTCGCGGCGTGGCAAGAAGTACGACTACTCGGTGGCTCTGCGCGAAGTGAAAGAGCGGCGCCTGCCGGATCTCGACGACGACTTCGCCCAGGGCATCGGTGAGGGCTACGAGACCGTCGATCTGCTCAAGGACAAGATCCGCAACGACATGCTCGCCGAGCTCGAACGCCAGGAGCGCGCCTCTTACGAGATGCGAATCCTCGACGAGCTCCTGAAGATCTCCGAGATCGAGTATCCGCCTGTCATGGTCGACAGAGAGATCGAGCACCAGCTGACCGATCACGGCGGTGGACAGGCCGTATTCCAGGACCAGCTGCAACGCGCCGGCAAGACGGAGGACGAGGTCAAATCCGATCTTCGCCCCGTCGCCGAGGACCGCGTGAAACGATCGCTGATCCTATCCCAGGTATCAGAAGACGAAGCCGTTGAGGTCAGCGACGACGAGGTCGATGCTGAGCTCGACCGTTATACCGCCGATATGGGCGAGAACGCGGCGCGGATGCGCGAGGTCCTCGGCAGCCAGGAAGGACGGGCGTCGATCGCGCGTTCCTTGAAAACGCGCAAGACCTTCGACCGCCTCGTCCAGATCGCCGAGAGCGACGGCAAGGCCCCAGCCCGTCCCGCCTCGCCCAAGGAGGGCCGCAAGGCGGCATCTGCAAAACGAAAACGCGGCAAAGCAGCCGCAACAAGTGGTTAGAGCGATTCAGAAGGAGTGAGCATGAATCCCCAAAACGTCATCCCGATGGTCATCGAGCAGAGCGCCCGAGGCGAGCGCGCCTTCGACATCTACTCGTTGCTCCTGCGCGAGCGCATCATCTTTCTCGGCCAGCCGATCGACGACCAGATTGCCAACCTGGTAATCGCCCAGTTGCTCTACCTGGAGCGCGAGGACGACAGCAAGGACGTCCACCTCTACATCAATTCGCCTGGAGGCTCCATCAACGCGGGCCTCGCGATCTATGACACGATGCAGCTGGTTCGACCCGATGTAGCCACCTTCTGTGTCGGCATGGCGGCCAGCATGGGCACCGTCCTCTTGGTGGCCGGCGCGCCGAGCAAGCGCTACGCCACACCGAACTCGACGATCCACATGCACCAGGCTCGCGGTGGCGCGTCGGGCGCCGCGGCCGACGTGGAGATCATGGCCAAGGAGATCCTTCGCGAGCAGCAGATCATTCGCGAGATCCTGGCCAACAGGACCGGGCAGCCGCTCGAGCGCATCGTGCGCGACTCCGACCGTGACTACTTCATGGACGCCGCCCAGGCCAAGGAATACGGCATAATCGACGAGATCCTTGCACGTCCGGAGGAGGTAAGCGCCGCCGCCGGGTAGCAGGCTGGCAAACATGCCGATATACAAGCAGGGGGTTAACTCCTACTCTTCCTCATCCCGCAGCTCATGTGAGGGGGCTTCCCGCTAGATGGCAGGTTCCAAGACCGGCCGTGTACAGTACCACTGCTCGTTCTGTGGCAAGAACCAGGAGCAGGTCCGCCGACTGATCGCCGGGCCCGGCGCCGTCTACATCTGTGACGAGTGCGTTGACCTCTGCCGCGAGATCATCGACGAGGAGGCCACCCCCGCCGCCCGGCCCAAGGCCGGTGGCGACAAGCTGCCGACGCCACGCGAGATGTTCGAGCACCTCAGCGAGTACGTCGTCGGGCAGGACGAAGCCAAGAAGGTTCTCTCCGTTGCCGTCTACAACCACTACAAGCGGGTTGATTCGCCCAACGGTGAGACCGATGATGTCGAGCTCGAGAAGAGCAACATCCTCCTCATCGGCCCGACCGGCGTTGGCAAGACGCTGCTCGCCAAGACGCTCGCCAAGATCCTCGACGTGCCATTCACGATCGCCGACGCGACGGCCCTGACCGAGGCCGGTTACGTC
>DASTBR010000154.1:0-7206 GCA_035711945.1 Dehalococcoidia bacterium | reverse complement strand
GCCTGGGTATGTCAATTCAAAGCGGCGCATAGGATACACGGCCCGTTTCGACGCGTGCGAAGGGCGTCAACTCGTGCCTACGCACGTCGCTCTCCGAGATGATGTGCTCGACCTGGACACCGCGGGCGAAGATGGCGTCGGCCAGGAGCGTCCGGTGGCAGCGCCAGGGCAGGGCCTCAGCGCACATAAGAGCAACGCGACTGCGGGCGGCGAGCTCCAGCAACTTAGCCAGGCCCTTTTCGAACTCAGGTGTTGACATATGGTCGGCGTAGCCGCGGAACCCGGCGTTCTGCCAGGCGGCGTTGGCAGAGTCCGGCAGCGGCTTGCGGCGGCCGCCGAGTCCCGCGATTTCGGTGTAGACGATGCCTGCCGCGGCGAGGGATGAGTTGAGAGTCTTGCGGCCGAACTGGGGATTGCGACGGGAACCGGGATAGCGGCGAATGTCAACCAGGGTTTCGATCTTGTTCCGCTTCAGGAGAGCGATGAGCTCCTCGAGGGAACGGGTTGAGTGGCCCAGGGTATAGATGACTGGCATCGGAATTCGTGGTCAGGGTAGGACGATTGGAAGACCCCCGAGGACGTAACGGGCCCGGCTAGCGCCGGTTACGTCAGTTGCGGGCAGTTATCTGGAGCCCTCCGGAAGCGTAAATCAGAACATTTGGGCCTGATTTGCTATGATCAGAGTCCTGGGGACGAAAGGGTTCGACAGGGAAGAATGGACCTGAGTTGCAGGCCGAGGACGCCGACTTCCTCGTAAATCCGTTGGCAACAAAGTAACTGGCAAGCAGCAACAGCTTGCTCTCGCTGCCTAAACGGTAGCGACGGCCACCCGCAATCATCTCGGCGTTGCGGAGTGGTCGCCACTAAGCCGAGGCGCTCCAGCCCGGACGTCGATAGGGGTTGGCTAAGACCATCGACTGGCTCGCTCGAGACCCCGCCGGTGGGGGCTCAAGCGGGTGAGAGCCTAAAGCGCCGGATAAGCCTGTAGGCGCTCAGGAGCGGTCTTCTCTGGACGGGGGGTTCAATTCCCCCCCGTCTCCACCAATTTCATCGCGCCCATCCGGCGGCTCCTCCACGCCGGGCAGCCCCTCGAGCAGCGATCCAAGGACGTAGTCCGCCCCTGCGTCGCGCAGCTCATCTTTACTGAAGTGGCCGCTGGCGACACCCACGCCCAACGCACCAACGGCGTGGGCGGCCGTGATGTCGTGCGGTGTGTCGCCGACGACAAGCACGCGTTTGGCGTCGACTTCGTGGCCGAGAATCGCGCCCGCACGCTCTATCGCCCGCAGGGTCAGGCCGCCTCGGTCTGCCGAATCGGAACCGTAGCCACCGAAGAGGAAGAAGCGGTTGAGGTTGGCGCGCGCAAGCTTGATGTGGGCGGCGGCCTCAACTGCACCCGTTGTGATGCCGAGCAAGTGACCGGCCATGCAGAGGCGTGGAAGAAGGTCATTCACTCCGTCGAGGACCCGGTAGCCGGGGGATTGCGCCACCTCCTCGGGCAGACGCATCAGGTAGAGCGACATCACGGCTGAGAGCTCGCTCGACGAAGGCTCCCTTCCGAGGACGCCCTTGAAGGTGAGCCTGCCGACAACGGGATCCGTCATGCCACCTTCACTAAAGTCCCCGATGTCAGCGGGGATCCCGTACAGCTGATCGAAAGCCCAACGCCAGCTCCTGGCGCCTGCGCCTCCAGTCGTGATCAGGAGGCCGTCGACGTCAAAAAGAATGGCCTGTGGTCGTTCCATGCAGCCTTACTTTGTTCTCTTCCCAAGCCTGTGCGCGCCGGAAACCTCACCAAAGTCGAGCAGGACGCACGCCGTTTTCAACTGAATGTCTAGATTGACAAGTAACTGCGACCGCCCTCAGATCTTCACTGGATTTCGACCAAGAGCCAGTGTCCGCTCGGCGGTAATCTGTCTATCTTGCTGAGGGCGTCCACGCGGTAGACGACGGCCGCAGTGTCGGTGGCTTCGGTCCAGCAACAGCTATGCCTCGAACAAGGCAGGCTGGACTGCGGCCTATCGCCGAACAGATCGCCGTAAATGTCGACCATCCTGGCAACCCTTACAGAGGGGGCAGGTTGGCCTAGTCGCAATGTGGTCCTGGTCAACCCACCAGATCAAACCACAACGGAAGCATCTCATTTCCCGCGTTGCGTCAGGATGGCTATAGGGCAATGCCCTCACGTCGAAACGCGCCCATTCAACAACAGCGCGGAACAGCGCTGCTCCTTACAGGGACTCAATTTCCTTTCTCCGCCAGGGCATTGATCATTCTTCCCAATTGCTGGTAGTCATCGTGAGAACGCGCCGTCCGCGGCTTGTTCAGGAAAGGGAAGCCGACCACTGGTACGCGATGCGGCCCGCGATACATGCCCCGACGCCACCACAACATGCGCCCCTCAGGCGATCCGGCAGGGTATTGCTCCCATTCCTCCCACGCGAGCTTCTCCTCGTGTACGGCCTCCATGGCGTCCACTGCGGGATTCCCATTGACGAGCACTATGCGGGGACGGGCCTGTTCTATCATCATCTCCCGAACCTGGGTCTTGACCCCGAAACCTACATCTTCGGCGACCAGCTGTTTTACTTGCTCAGGAGTCAGATCGAACGTGGCCGAGGCGTACGGGCAGACCTCAACGAAGCACATCCGTCGTGTAGCAAAATCGCGCTCCTCGTCTTTTGAGACCGACTGCCCGAGTGCGCCCGAGGCCACCATGACCAACGGGCGGAAGAAGCCTGGGTAGTAGCGGCGGCGATTGTGAGTTCGCCAGTGGTGCCAGTACAAGTCGGTGTCGAACTTGCCGGTCGCGTACCAGCCCTGAAGCTTGACATCGAGCTGTGGGTTCAGTGAGACAACGAGAACCCAGTTGCCGGGCTCGAGCGCTTCGACATCGCCGTTGAACCAGGGTGGAGCAAGTCCGTCGGGCGTGGAGAAATCGAACGAGTAGGTACTGTTCAGTCGTTTGACATGGGATCGCCAGTCGAACACGAATTGCTCATCGTGGAGCTTCCGAAGCTCTAACCACCACGGCCTCTCTTTGTCCAGCGCCATTGCATTGCTCCTGAACTCGGCGATCCCATGGACGCTGCCGGAATCACTTAATGACAGTAGATTCTGCCAGCGTCAGACTTTGACGCCAAGCAGCGTCTAGCCAGCAGAACTGGCCATTGGTGAAGTTCGAAGCTTCGCCTGCCTGAGGCAGGCAACTACAAAGGTGGGCTATCTGTCGGGGCCTCAGGACTGTTTCGCGTAGCCAGCAACCTCGCCGAAGTCCAGGGCTACGCAGGGCTCGTCGCCGACAACCTCTCCATCGTGTCCGGGTTGGACGACGAAGATGTCTCCGGGCCCTGCTTCGCCCTGTGTGCCGTCGTCCATGGTGATGCGCAGGCGACCACTGATGATGTAGCCGAAATGCGAGGTCTGGCAGGAGTCGGTCCCGGCAATCGGTTTGACATTCACCGACCAGCGCCACCCGGGTTCAAAGGTGGAGCGACCCACCGTTCTACCGCCAACGTTGAGAATCTCAGCGTGTCCCTTGCCCTGAAAGGGTCGAGTCTCGTCGGGCGAGTCGAAGTTCTTCTTTTCGATGCCGGCCATGTTTACCTCCTGTAAGCAGTTGTCACATGGTCGATAGACTCGGCTGAGCAGCAAACGTTACTGCGACTGTAGTTTGACAAGCGGCTATCATCGGGGCGACTGTGAAGCCTTTCACAGACCCCACGAAGAGCGATTGGGCGGAGTTGCGGTGAACATCTACGGCACCGGCGTGCTGAAGGGGATGGCGGAGACCTTCCGCTCGATGTTCCGCAAGCCGTTTACGGTCCAGTATCCCGAGGAAGTGCGCCCGATCCCGGCGCGGGCGCGGACTAATTTGCTCTGGTTTGAAGAGCGCTGCACAGGCTGCTCGACGTGCGCGCAGGCCTGCCCTGACGGCTGCATCCTTGTCGAGACTGAGCCCAAGGCGGACGGCCAACTGAACATCAAGCGCTACGAGATCGACTTCCGGCTCTGCATGTACTGCGGACTGTGCACCGAGGCCTGTCCTTACGAGGCGATCCAGGTCGGTGGGATCCTGGCCGACGCGACCTACAACTTCGCCGACCTCTACCGCGACAAGCATGCGCTGACGGAGCTGGCGCAGCAACACCTGCGCAACCACGACAACGTCTACCCGAACGGCATGACGGCGCCGGAGCGGGATTAGTGACGAACCCGGCAGACGCTCCGGCAACTGTGACGGTCACGATCAACGGGCGCGAGGTTGAGTGCGCCGAGGGCGCGCCGCTCGTCGAGGTCATCAAGGACGCCGGGATCTGGATCTCGAACCTCTGCTACATCGACGGCCTGCCGCCGTACGCGGGATGCCGAACGTGCCTTGTCGAGATCGAGGGGGCGCGCGGACTGCAGCTGTCCTGCACAAGCGTGGCGCGTGACGGCATGGTCGTGCGGACGAACAGCGACGAGGTGAGCGACGCGCGACGGATGGTGATCTCGCTCATCAACGCCAATCATCCGGACCGCTGCCTCTCCTGTCACCGCCGGATCAAGTGCAAGCCGGGCGACATCTGCCTGCGCGATGACGTAGTGACGCACCGCTGCCTGACCTGTTCGAAGAACTACCGGTGCGAGCTGCAGACGACGAACGAGCTGGCCGAGATGCAGCAATTCGAGCCTTTCATCGGTGAGGAGCGCTCGTACTACGGACGGCCGTACCAGCCTGAGCGCGACGTGTACAACCCTTACCTGGAGTTCGACCCGCAGATGTGCATCATCTGCACGCGTTGTGTCAGGGCCTGCGACGACCTGCACAACACGCAGGCGATCACACTGGCCGGCAAGGGCTGGCAGACGAGGATCGCGTTCGGCGGTCCAGGCCCTGCCGCCAACGCCGCGCCGCCGAGCCTCGGTGCTGTACCGTCGCAGGCGGAGAACGGCCGCCACCGCGACGGCTACGTGCACGAGTCCAACTGCGACTTCTGCGGCACCTGCATCGACGTCTGCCCCACCGCCGCGCTGATGGAGCACCCCAACAAGTGGATCGCCAACACGAGCACGTGGACGTCGACGGCCTGCAACTACTGCGCCGTGGGCTGCTCGCTGAAGATGGGGACACGCAACGGCAAAGGCGTGCTGGTGCGACCAGATGCCGAGGTGAACGACTTTTCGCGCGACCAGATCTGCGTGCGCGGTCGTTTTCACTACGACGAGGTCAATGACGCAGAACGCCTCGGCCGGCCGCTGCGGCGGCGCGGAGAGACGCTGACCGCAACAACCTGGGAGAGTGCGCTGGAGCACGTGGCTGAGACGCTGGCGACGACTGTGAAGGCGTCCGGGCCGGAGTCAGTGGCCTTTCTCGGCTCTCCCTATGCGACGACAGAGGAGAACTTCTTGCTGGCCCGCCTGGCGCAGATGGTTGGTACGCCGAACGTCGACAGCTCCGCCGGGCCGGTAGCGAGCGCGGTGGCCGGTGCGCTGAACGAAGCGTTCGGGACCGAGGCGCTGCCCAACGACATGACGGACTTCCAGCGGGCGACGACGATTGTCGTCTGCGCACAGGATGTCGAACAGACGCATCCAGTGGCCTCGACGCGTCTGAAGGACGGCGTGGTCAAGAACGGGGCAAAGCTGATTTGCGTCAGTCCGCGCTACGGCGAGCTGTGCGACTTCGCCCATTCCTGGCTGCAGTGCCCGCCCGGGCTTGAGGTGGCGACGCTGCTCTGCCTGGCGCAAGAGGTGGTCTGGCACAGCGACCCTCCTCGACGACCCGATAGCGGAGAAGGCGACGACGAAGAGGGAGAACAGAGCGCGGAGCACCATTCCACCCTGCCAGAGGGCCTCGAGGGCGTCAGCGAACTTCTACGGGAGGACGTACCGGAACTGCCTGCGGGGCTGCGAGCCGCGATCAAGGAAGCGGCGACGATGCTTGCCGACGGTCGCGAACAGACAGAACGCGGACCTATGGCCTTCGTCCTTGCCCCGCCTGAGGTCGACACCCTCTCCGCGGGGGCCCAGGCGAGGGCGCTTATTGACCTGGCGCTGGTAACTGCAGGTCCGGGCAACGGTCCGCTGTGGACGCACATCCTGCCTCACCAACCGAACGTGAATGGCATGCGCGATGCCGGTGTCCGCGGTCAGCGTGACTTCAGGACGATCGTTGGCGACGCGGCAGCCGGGAAGATCAAGGCGCTCGTCGCCCTTCGCGACAATCCGGTCTTCGGCGCGCCGGGCCGTGCGCAGATAGTCGCCGCTCTCGAGAAGCTCGAGCTGCTTGTCGTGATCGACGAGCTGCTGACCGATACGGCCAAGCTGGCGACAGTTGTCCTGCCTGACGTGAGCACGTGGGGTAAGGACGGGACGATCGTCAGCGCCGACCGGCGACTGATGCGGCAGAGCGCGGCGATTTCGCCGGTGGACGAAGCGCGCCCAGCCTGGCTTACGCTGACGACGCTGGGGCAGAAACTCAGCGAAAAGGTCGGTGGCGAGGACTCGTGGCATTACACTTCCGCGGCCGGGGTGATGGACGCCCTGGCAGCGAGCAGCACGCTGTTCGCTGAGGGGCCTTACTGCGAGAACTCGTCCGGGATTCGTCAGCCGGGACAACATCCACCCCGGGTTCGGGTTGTGCCAACGAAGGCGCCGGCAGGGCCGGGAACGGCCGGCGAGGATCGCCTGCAACTGATCACGCACCGGGGACAGTTCACGAGCGTCGAAGCGGCCCAGCTGCGAAAGCCGGATGCGGACCGGCTGCGCCGAGAGGAGTACGCGCTGATCAACCCCGCGGACTCGAAACGGCTTGAAGTCGGAGACTTCGACATCGTGCGTCTGCACGGTGAAGACGGATCCTTCGAGATCGCGCTGAAGGTGTCGGAACAGGTGATGGCGGGCTCTATTTTCGTGCCGCTTTACTTCGACGGCGGCGCACTGATGTCGGCACTCTCGGCCGAACCGACGAAGCTGGTTGCTCCGCTACTGCGCCTGGAAGCGACGGGACGGCGGGTGGAGGCGCCGCCCGATCCCGTAGCCGAGCGCCAGCCGGAAGCAATGGGCCGGGAAGTCATTCCCCTAGAACGGATCCTTACAGCGACGGGTTCGGGGCGAGCCTAGCTACAGATCGCTCAGTGAGCGCCGTTGGTTTCTTGAACGGGCGCCAGGCAACGGTCGATTGCCGCCAGCAGGTCGTCGATGCCGAACGGCTTGTCGACG
>DASTBR010000153.1:0-2799 GCA_035711945.1 Dehalococcoidia bacterium | reverse complement strand
AGCTGCGCGCCGACCGCAACGGGCTGATCGTCGTCGACCGCCAGACCGGACAGACCAGCCGCCAACACATCTTTGCCGGCGGCGACACCTCTATGGACTGCGTGCGTACGGCGCGCCGTCTCGGCGCCACCGAGGTCGTCTGCGTCTACCGCCGCACCGAGTCCGAGATGCGCGGGCGCGAAGAAGAACGAGTCCACGCGCGCGAGGAAGGCGTCCAGTTCCAGTTCCTGACGATTCCGCTGCGCTTCATCGAGGGACCCGATGGCAGGGTAGCCGGAGTCGAGTGCTCCCGTATGGAGCTTGGCGAGCCCGACGAGAGCGGACGCCGTCGCCCCGTGCCCATCCCCGATTCCAACTTTGTGATCGAGGCGGGCACGATCGTTATCGCCATCGGCTACAACGCCGAGCGCTCGATCATCGACGCCACACCCCAGCTGCGCGCCGACCGCAACGGGCTGATCGTCGTCGACCGCCAGACCGGACAGACCAGCCGCCAACACATCTTTGCCGGCGGCGACAACGTCAACGGCGCCGACCTCGTCGTCACCGCCCTTGCCGACGCGCGCCGCGCCGCCAACGCCATCCACGACTTCCTGACCCAGTAACGAACGGGATCGATAACCTGTAGGGGCAGGTATCGTGCAGCGATAGATTCGCTGATCCGACCAGATCAGATTTCGCCACCGCGGCACCTAGACAGGAGAACCAATGCCAGCAGAAGTAGGCCAGCAGGCCCCCGATTTCACGCTCAAGGACGAGAACAACCAGGAAGTCACGCTGTCTGAGCTCAAGGGCGAGACAGTCGTCCTCATGTTCTATCCACTCGACTTCTCACCCGTCTGCTCGGGCGAACACTGCGCCATGCGCGACACCTTCTACAAGGACTTCGAGGCCGCGGGCGCGAAGGTCTACGGCATCAGCCGCGACTCGACTTGGACCCACAAGGCCTTCCGCGACCAGGAAAACATCCCCTACTCACTGCTCGCCGACATGGACGGCAAGGTTGCCAGGGACTATGGCGCCTGGCTCGACAAGTTCGGTATCGCTGAACGCGTCACCGCCATCATCGACCGCGACGGCAAGATCGCCTTCCTCGACAAGACCGACAGCCCGCTGGTCGCCCGCGACTGGGGCAAGATCCTCGACGGAGTCAAGAACTGACGCTCGGTCGCGCCCTCGCTAGAATCTGATCAGGCGCCCGCGCCTTTTGGAGGACTATTGGCCTACGAGATCATCGAGACCTGCATCGGCTGCACCGCCTGCACCAAGCGCTGTCCCACCAACGCGATCACTGGCGAACGCGACCAGTTGCACATCATCGATCCCGCTCTCTGTATCGATTGCGGCGCCTGCGGCGTCGTCTGCCCGCCCGAGGCCATCCTCGATGAGGTCGGCGACGTCTGTCGCACGTTCCCGCGCAAGGAATGGCCTGTTGCCATAGTCGTCGAGGACCAGTGCATCGGCAGCGGCTGCGAGCTCTGCATCCAGGTCTGTCCCTTCGAAGCCCTCGAGCTCAACGTGACCGGCGAGAAAGTTGGCGACTTCTTCGGGGTTGCCGAGGTCATCGAGAAGAAATGCACGGGCTGCCGTCTCTGCGAGCAGTCGTGTGGCTGGGACTCGGTCTACATCTGGCCGCCGCGAGAGATGCTCAAGAAGCGCCTCTACCCGGGCGACGAAGACACCGCCAAGAAAGAACGCTTGGCGGCTCGGGCAACTGGATCCTAGAACTCTCAGACCCCTGCCACGGGTTGACCGCGAGCGCCTGCGCGTCACTTTCGACACCGCCGCTGAGCTCTACCAACGGGCGCGCCCCGACTACCCTCCAGAGCTCTACGACGCGCTGATTGGGCTCGCGGGCCTAAACCCCGGCGATCGTCTGCTGGAGATCGGCTGCGCGACGGGCAAGGCCACCCTGTCCCTGGCCAGAAGAGGTTTCCGGCTCGTTTGCCTTGAGCTCGGAGAGAACCTGGCCGCCGCGGCGAGAAACAATCTTGCCGCTTACCCCGACGTGAAGGTCATCCAAACATCGTTTGAGGATTGGGAGCCCGAGGAAGAGCATTCCTTCAAGTTGGTTTTCGCTGCCACTGCATGGGGCTGGCTCGACCCCGACATCCGCTACGGCAAAGCCAGCCGTCTGCTGGCACCGGATGGGCATCTGGCTTTCTGGAACGCCGAGCATACGTTCCCGGATGACGGTGATCCGTTCTTTCGCGAGATCCAGGAAGTCTATGAGGAGATTGACGAGGGTCTTTCCCCCGACGCGAGTTGGCCCTCGCCTGATGAGTTGCCAGACCGCTGCACCGAAATCACCGAGAGTGGGCTGTTCACCGACTGCCAGGTCCGTCGCTTCGACTGGGAAATAGCCTACGACGCCGAAGGCTACATCGACCTGCTCAACACGTTCTCGGGTCACATCGCCATGACGAACAAACAGCGTGACAGGCTCTACGGCGAAATCCGCCGCCGGCTCGCCTTGCGGCCCGACGGGCGGCTGCGCCGTCACTGGGGCACAGTCCTGCATGTTGCTCGTCGCGCCAACTGATTAGCAGCAGGCGTTGTGACGGCACTCATTGAGCGGTCTGACCGCTTGCCCGCCAGGAAATTGCCGTTTCGACCTCAATCCGTACAAGCACCGACTCCTCGAGTGCCATGCTCTGATACTGTGGATACTTCGCCCGCAGCCGCGCCAGCGCCTGCGGCTGGCCAGTCGCCTCAACGACTCGTGCCGCTCCGTGGATCGCTACCCACGCCAGTCGGCTCCAGTCGTCGTCGTAGCGGTCAACCAGCAAAGTGACCCGC
>DASTBR010000152.1:0-14604 GCA_035711945.1 Dehalococcoidia bacterium | reverse complement strand
GAGGCGGCGTTCGGCGTTGCGAACTTCACGGGTTTCCAGCTGCCGGTCGCGATCCTGCAGGCGACAGCGAGCGTCTCAATCGGAGCTGGCATGGGGATGATTACGGACATCCAGAGTGGCTATTTCGACACGCTGCTGCTGACGCCCGCGAACAGGGCCTCGATCGTACTCGGACGCATCGCCGCGGACGGCGTGCGGGGCGCTCTGTTGAGCGCATTGATCGTGATCGTTGGGTTGATCATCGGCTCCGGGATGGCGTCGGGCGTGCTCGGCGCCCTGACTCTTGTCCTGCTCGGCGGGCTGTTCTCGATGGCTTACTCGGGGCTCAACGTCTCGCTGGCAATCCGCACGGGCAGTCCACAGGCAGCGCAGGCAGGGTTCCTGCTTTTCTTCCCGCTGCTTTTCCTTTCCCCCGCGTTCGCACCGAAGGAGATCTTCCAGCCCTGGCTGGAGTTCCTGGCCACGATCAACCCGGTGACGTACGTCCTTGAGGCTATGCGCTCGCTGGTGCTCGAGGGATGGGACCTGGAGGCGCTGCTTTACGGACTGATCGCGATCGGCGGGATCGGCGCGTTCAGCTGGACGCTGACGTTCCTGGCAATGCGCTGGCGCACAGCCGGTGGTACCTAGAGGGGCGCCGCCTCCTCCAGCACTTCGACTGGCTCCACGGCGGGCCGGCTGAACGTGCGCAGGCCGACACCGGCGAGAACGAAGGCGCCGCCGACCGCTTGAACGGGTGAAACGACCTCATCGAGGAAGATGGCGGCGAGGACGGCCGCCGCCAGCGGCTCGATCGTCAGGACGAGGGCCGACTCCAGGGCTCCCAGCAGCCGCAGGCCGCCGACAAGACCGATGAAGGCAGCGGCAGTACAGAGTGACACCGCGAGCAGGTTGCCGACTTCACTGCTGGAGGGCGCCTCAATCAGCCCGCCCGCGGCGCTGATCGTCATGTGGAAGATGGCGGCGCCGAGGACAGTCGTGGCAGCGCCGGCCAGGGCCGGTGAAGCGGACACAATGTCCTCACCGAAGATCAGGTAGCCGCTGAAGACCAGCGCCGCGCCGAGACTGAAGAGGACGCCCGCGGCGGTGATCTCCACTCCGCCGCCGGGCAGGAGGAGAAGGACGATGCCAAAGCTGGTCGCAGCCAGGGCGGCAATCGATGTCAGGCCGAGCTGCTCGCGGCCGCGAAGGACTGCAGCCGCCGCAACGATCGCCGGATAGGCATAGAAGATCAGGGTGACGGCGGTCGCTGAGCCGCGCTCGAGGCCCAGGAAGTAGAGGCCGGCCTCCCCGCCGTAGCCGACAGCTCCGAGGACGACCAGAGCCGCGAACTGTCGCCGGCTCATGCGGAGCTGTCCTTGCAGGCCGGCGATGGTCAGAAGGATGGCAGCGGCGATCGAGAAACGGATGCCAAGGATGAGAGGGACTGCCAGATCGCCATCGGTCAGCTCCTTGCTGAAGATGATGCCAACGGCGAAGAAAAGCGCGGCGCCGAGCGATAGCGCCAGGCCGGTGCGGCGCGATCCGGTTGGCGGTCGCATCAGGAGAGGCTAAGCGCTGGAGTAGGGGCAGGCCTGATCGGCGCCTTGTTAGCGACAGTTAGCGGGAGTTAGATCGAGTTACGGCGAGTTAGACCGACTTAAACGGCCCTATTTTCTTGCTGTTATGTCAGATTTGAATCTGGGATCGGGGTTGTTGGTCGAAAATCGGGCGAGCGGCGGGTCTGAACGAAGTTTGAAGCAGGGGAGAGCCGCGGGTGCGTGCACCGTGGCGGTTGTCATCGGGCCGACATGGGACTGCCCTACCTCCGTGAGGAGATGACAACCCTCCCTTCGCGAGCCGAGTCTTACGTCGGGTCAACAGCGGGCGAGTTCGAAGCTGGGCGCGCCTGAGGCGCGACTGACCAGCGGGAATGGGCCTGTACAGGTATGCGTTTGTTAAGAACAACAACCGACTCAGAGGACCGGTCGCCGATGAGTGCCTATCATCAGAAGTTTAGCGAACGGGTGTTCTGTTTGTCAAGGGCGGGCGGGCGACCGTAGTTGACGCCAAAATGGGCAATCCCGGGCGTAAACGACCGCGTTTACCGGACGTAGCGACATTTCCTAACGCCACCGGGCGGACGGCCCAAAGCCAGATTATCTCGGCCAGTCGTCGTTCTTCTGCCTGAGAGCGCGGAGGTGATTGATCTCTCCGGCGTGGTAGAGGTCGTGCTCGATGACCTGCGCGATGAACCATCGTGTTTCGCCCGGTTGATCCCAGATTGCGGCGTAGCGATCTGCCGAAAGATCCACGTCGGTGAGCCGGGCAACGCTCTGGCGAAAACGCAGGTGAGCCTCGCGTGCCCATTCGATCATCAGCTCCGGGGAGAACGTAGCGCCCGGTGGCACTGGATTGAGGGTTGGATGGGTCCAGCCGATGGAGCCGTCGCCGAAGGTGTGGCTCTCGTACAGGTACTTGGCCGAACCGGCGTGGCCGAAGATGGCGAGGATGGAGCGCTTGCCGTCGGGTGGACGCCAGAGCCAATCGTCGACCGTGAGACCGCGGACGTTGCCGACCAGCGAGTGCTCTGGACTGCCATCAAACGCCTGGTCGAGCAGGTAAATGAGCTGCTCTACGCCGGACTGCGACATGGTTAAGGGTCGATTTCCCACGCCCAGCGGTCGTTGCCCTGGCGAATGGCTCGCAGATGGTTAATCTCGCCTGCGTGAAAGAGGTCGTGCTGGATCATGACGGTGATTATCCAGCGGGCTTCGGCGGTCCCGCCCCAGTTGAGCTTGCGCTGCTCCACCAATTGCGCATCATCCAGCCGATCGACGCTGGTGCGCAGCCGGCGATGACCCTCATGCAGCCATGACATCATGTCGTCACGGGTCGGAGCCAGGTCCGGCGGAGGCCGCTGGATCCCGTCGATGGTCAGATTGGGGTCGATCTCGAAGTCGGGCAGCAAGTCGCCGAGCTTGTCATCCCAGCGCAGGCGGGCGTCGGCGAAGGCGTAGTGGTCATACATCAGCTTGCAGACCATGACGTGGCCGACGATGTTGGCGACGGTTCGAGACCCGCCTCTGACAGGTTGATCCCAGTCGCCATCTTGAAGGCTGTTCAGGGCGGCGATCAGCCCGTGCTCGTCGTTGCCGTCGAACGACTGATCGAGCATGTAGACGTACTGATCGACTGCGAGTCGGCTCATGGCGTATCTCCGGGGATGGCTCCCGCGGCGCTAAGTGTACCTGCGTGACTAATCGCACGCTTTCGTAAGTGGCAGGCGAACGTATAATGCGCTACTAGGTCAACAGACTAACCAGATTGGAGGCGCCAGGCGGATGAATGCCCAGGATGCTCTTAAGAAAGCAGCGCTCTTCTCCAACCTGCAAAAGGGAGCATTGGAGCGCATCGCCAGCGTGACAAACGAGCGCAGCTATAAGCCCGGCGACGTGATCATCAAAGAAGGCGACCGTGCCGTGGCGTTCTTCGTGATCGTTGATGGCAAAGTCGAAGTGCTGCGCGGCGATACTCCAGTCGCCACCTTCGGCCCAGGCGATTTCTTCGGGGAGATGGCACTGTTCGAGGGTTATCCTCGGTCGAGCACAGTCAAGGCTATGAGCGAAACGAAGTGCCTGGTGCTAACGCAGTGGGACTTCATGGCGGAGCTGCGAAGCGAGCCGACGATAGCCGTCGAGATGCTGCCGATCATGGCGCGGCGGCTGCGGGCGGTCGACGCTCGCCTGGACGAGCAGTAGGGCGGGACCGTCGTTAACCGGGGCGGATGCAACAACGCCCCTACCCAGCTCCCGCAAGGGCTGCGACTTTCGGCTGATACTGACTGGATTGCCACGAAACTAAGCTGACGGCATGGCCAAGGATACGCAGGAGCTTCTGCGGGCTGTGCATGAGGCGGCGCTGGCGATCACCGATGAGCTCCGTCTCGACGTAATCCTCGGTCGGATGGTTGAGGTGGCGAGAGAGCTGGTCGATGCTCGCTATGGCGCAATCGGCGTGCCGGATGGATCAGGCGGCTTCGAGAAGTTCATCACCTCGGGCCTGAGCGACGACGAGATCGAGGCGATCGGTCCCCTACCCCGACAGCACGGACTGCTGGCGCTGATGCTGGAGGATCCACGGCCTGTGCGTTATCCCGACATCCGGCAGCACGAACGCTTCGAGTACTGGCCACGTGCGCATCCGGTGATGAAGAGCTTCCTCGGCGTACCAATCGTTTACCGGGGACGCATCGTCGGCAGCTTTTACCTGACAGATAAGACGAGCGCGGACGTCTTTAGCCAGCAGGATGAGGACGCGATCAGCATGCTGGCAGCCCACGCGGCGATAGCGATCCAGAACGCAACGCTGTATGAGCGGTCGCGCGAGCTCACTGCGACCGAGGAGCGCAACCGGCTGGCGCGGGAGCTGCATGACTCAGTTGCCCAGAGCCTGTTCAACATCGTCCTCGAAAGCGAGGTCACGTCAACTCTGCTAGAGAAGGGCAGCACCGAGACGGCGCGTCAGCAGCTGGCTGGGCTTTCAGAGCAAGCCCGACAAGCCGCGGCGGAGATCAGGGCGCTGATCTTCGAGCTGCGTCCGGCGGACCTGGAGCGCGAGGGACTTGCGACAACACTACGGAAACACCTCGATGCAGTGGGGCGGGTGCATCACCTGCAGACGGAGTTCGCTGTCGAGGGAGAGTTCGAGATCCCGGTCGCTGAAGGGCGAGAGGCGTACCGAATCATCCAGGAAGCGCTGAATAACGTGATCAAGCACGCCGGAGCGTCCAGCGTGGCCGTTAAGCTGCGCGGTTCCGGCGGGCGGCTGGAGATTACGGTCAGCGACGACGGCGCGGGCTTCGACGTGAGGTCGGCGACGATCCGATCGTTCTCCCTCGGGCTGACCTCTATGGAGGAACGGGCGAAGGCTCTCGACGGTCGTCTGACTGTCGAGTCGCGGCGTGGCCAGGGGACAACAGTCGTCCTGTCGATGCCGATTCCCAGCCGGCAACGAGGCGAGGTCCCAGCGTGACCGACAAGATCAGCATCTTCATCGCCGACGACCACGGCATCGTCCGCCAGGGCCTTCGTGATTACATCGCCCTACAGGACGACATGGAGGTTGTGGGGGACGCGGCGAACGGTGAACAGGCAGTGATCCGAATCCAGGACCACACGCCCGACGTCGTGTTGATGGATCTCGTGATGCCGGGGATGGATGGGATCGAGGCGACGCGACGTGTACGAGAGATGTCGCCAGCGACGCGAGTGATCATCCTGACCTCCTTTGCCGAAGAGGAGCAGGTCTTCGAGGCGATCAAGGCTGGGGCTTCGGGCTATCTAATGAAGGACGTCAAGCCTGAGGAACTGGCAAAGGCGATCCGCGGCGTGCAGGCGGGCGAGCCCATGCTGCACCCGGAGATTGCGCGCCTGATGATGCGCGAGCTTCAGCGCGACAATGAGCAGCCTCGGCTACACGATCAGCTGACCGAGCGGGAGATGGAAGTGCTGCGCTGCATCGCGCGGGGGATGTCGAACAAGGAGATCGCGGCGGAGCTGGTGATCTCGGAAAAGACCGTGAAAACGCATGTCAGCAACGTGCTGCAGAAGCTGCACCTGGCGGACCGCACGCAAGCGGCGATCTATGCGATGCAGAGGAAGCTGGTGGAGTAGGTCAGGCCGGCTGACATCGCTGGATTCGAATTAGAGCGTTGATGTGGCAGGGCGGATGCAATACGCCCCTACACCAGATCTGGTTGGCGGATTCGAAGCTCCGCACGCCTTAGGCGTGCAACTACAAAGGCGTGGAGCGCGCCGGACAGTCAGTGTTCGCCGGGTGGGCCGATGAGCTGCTCGAGTTGGGGTTTGATCTCCGAGTACTCGGGAAAGCGACCAGCTTGATGTTTGGAGAAGAGCAAATGGTCGCCGAGTCTGACGTCGAAGATGCCCTTACTGCCGGTTATCAGCCGCAGCTCAGAGAGGTCCCACTGGTAATCGCTGACTATCGCAGCCGCCAGACCGACGGCTTCTTCGCTGTAGTCTCAAGGGACGCAGTAGGTGATCGTTAGGACGCGATCCACGTGACCTCCTAGTCGAATATGTCGGCCGGCGGGCCGACTCGCTCCGTAAGAATTGACTTAATTTCGTCGTAGGTCGGATAGCGGTCCAGCTCAAGCTTGGAGAAGACCTTCTCGTCGTTGTGGTAGATCTCGAACACCGCCTTGCCTCCCGGCCTGAGCATCAGGCCATCAAGGTCCCACTGGTAGTCCTTGAGGACGTCGTCGGCGAGCTTGAGGGCGGCGGGCAGGTCCATGCACATGGTGCAGTACTCGATAGTCACGTAGTTCGTTTTGCTCTTCGGCACGCTGTCCCCACCCGATACTATCCGTTGCCTGTCGACATCTGCTTCTGCTGTACGACCAGCTGCAAAGGTTGGTCGACCGTGAGCTCGATTTGCAGGACGCCATCGCGCAGGTGGATGGTTTCGTATTCGCCCAGCACGTCCACCGTATCGAATGGCCAGCGCAGCCAGACGGAGCCTCGGCGTAGCGGCATGGGGTTAACGCTGATAGCCAAACTGCCGGTAGCTGAGTCGTAAACTTCGGACTCGATCTCGTGGATTCCCTGGCCGATGTGGAAGCTGCTGGCGAGCACGCGCGGGCGGCCATCGGCGGGAGAGAGTGTCAGCAGCCGGCAGCCGTGCGCTGGTACCGCGGGCAGGACCAGCTCGTCGCGAGCCAGTCCGAGATGGCGACCGGCGTAGACATCGAAGACCTCGGCCTCGCTGAGCTTGAGGACAAGGTCGCGCTCTTCGTCATCCCAGTTGAAAAGGGCGACGACCAGCCGTTCGCCCGAATCGAGCTCGAGGCGCTCTGGCAGATCTGAGCTCAGCCGACCGCGCACTGACGCAGCGGTTGGCAAGGGTGGAAGCACGAAACCGGCCGTGTCGAGCGCTTCCTGGCTGAGCTCTGGGAGGTTGTCGGAAAGGACCGTTGTCCCGGCCGAGAGTCCGACCACGGTGGCGAGCGATTGAACCTCCTGGGGACTCAGCTTGGTCCTGGTATCTCGGGCGAGCAGGCAGTCGGGATCGTTAAGCCAGAGGGCGCCGTGGCTCCAGGAACGCTGGAGCGTGTTGCGAACGGCGGCTTCGGCTGCGGGAGCGCCGTTGATCGCGGGCAGCCTCGTGGGTTCGCCATCGTCGCCTCTTGGGCCACGGGCACGCCACCAGGGAGCGACGTCGGGGCCGATGCGCATAGCGTCGACGAGGCCGACGGAGGCAAGCTGGAGCGCACCGCAGCCCAGGACGAAGCGCTCGCCAGCGACGCGGCGAATTATGGCGAGCCCTTCGCGGTAGGCCTCGACCGCCGATTGGCTCATGTTCCAGCGCCGAGCCGGAATTGCACCGGCAAAGACGAAGTCGATCTTGACGTAGTCGAAGGCCCATTCTTCAAAGACCTCCTCGAGAAGGGCGCGCAGCCAATCGCGGACGGCCGGGTTGGTGAGGTCGAGGGCATAGTTGTCCTGATCCCAGTTGCGCACGGCGACGATAGGCTCGCCCGATTCGTCTCGGAGCAGCCAGTCGGGGTGCTCGGTGGCCAGCGTCGAGTTCTCGCCGGCGAGGAACGGGGCCAGCCAGAGGCCTGCCTTGAGGCCAGCGGCGTGGATCTCCTCGGTTACGTGTCGCGGGCCGCCGGAGAACTTGTCGTTCCAATCGCGCCAGTCGCCGATGGCGGCCTGGTAGCCGTCATCGAGCTGGACGAACTCGGCGGGCAGCTCGCGGCGGTGGTCAGCCAGAAAACGAAGATTGGAGAGAACATCGTCTTCCGTGACGCCGGTGAAGTAGTAGTACCAGCTGCACCAGCCGGTGGGCGCAACCTTCGGAAGGTCCGTCGCAGCGAGTTCGTCGACTGACGCTGCGTAGCGATCGAGGGCGCCTTCGGCGTCGTCGGCAAAGTCGAGGCGCAGAACCTCGAGGGGCACGATCTCGCCCGCGGCCACGTCGATGCCGCCGGCCAACCATCTGCAGGTCAACTCGTCGCGGCTCACGTCAACGGCGCCGAGGAAGCGGTCGGCTGTAAGGAAACCGGCGCAGAGCGTTGCGCGGGCGCCAGCCAAGAGTCCAACGTCGACGCTTGTCAGCCCTTTATCCCCCATTTCGTAGAACCTGGCGACGGAATCGGATTCAGCGTCGACAGGCCCGGCGAGCGGCGTAACGTACGCGGGGGACCACGATTGCCAGCCCTGCTTCCAGAAACGGTCGAAGTTGCCGCGGGCCGTGCCCCGGAGCGCGACCGAGCGGAGCTCGAAAGCCTTGTTTGCCGCCAGCTCGAGCCAGATCAGAACTACGGGCTCGAGCGGTGTGACAGCGAGGCGAACGCGGACGCGGGCGACTTGACAGGCTCCACTGAATCGCAGCTCGTAGCCTTCCTCGGGGCTGCCCTGCGCGTCCTCCATGGTGAGGCTCGTGATTGTCAGCTCACGGTCCGAGGTGACGATGCTGGCATTCAGCTCACGCCAGGAGGCACCGGGCGAGTCTACACTCGGGCGGCCGTCGCCGGGGTCCAGTGTGATGCTGCCAACCTGGAAAGAGGTCATGCGCCGGGGTAGACGACCAGGCTGTTGACCTCGTGAGGAGCGATACGCGCGCGGCCGTCGAGGCCCGCCAGCTCGACTACGAACTCAAAGCCCACGACCCGAGCGCCGAGCTGCGCGACCAGCTTGCCGGTCGCCTCAGCGGTCCCGCCGGTAGCGAGTAGGTCGTCGATTATGACCGCGCGCTGGCCATGGGCCAGGGCATCGCGGTGGATATCAAGCTGGCTGACGCCGTACTCGAGCTTGTACTCGACGCTCAATGTCTCCCAGGGCAGCTTGCCAGGTTTGCGGACGGGTACTAACGGTAGGCTCAGCTCGACGGCAACCGGCGCGGCGAAGAGAAAGCCGCGCGACTCAATGCCGACGATGACCTGGGCGCCGTGTTCACGTGCCCAGCCGGCGAAGTTGGAAACGACGTGAGCGAAGGCCTCGGGAGTACTCAACAAAGGCGTTATGTCGCGAAAGAGTATCCCCTCAACGGGAAAGTCGGGGATCGCGCGGATGTAGCGGTCAAGGTCGACGCTCATGCGGGGACGCGCTCGGCGATGCGTGGGATCAGGCGCTCAAAGATACGGGCGAAGCGCCCTGAGGCCTGACTGGTCACGGAAAAGAAGTGAAGGAGCGGCGCGACGTCACGCGGATGGGTAGCGAGATGGAGGGCCAATCTGCGACCGCTGATTTCGTACTCGTGCATGAAGCGCGAGAAGTCGGGCAGGCGCGTTTCATCGAGGTCTGAGATGGCACGGATCACTACGAATGGCACGCCGGCTGCTGAGGCGAGTCTGCCGATCGCGTAGCTCTCCATCTCGACGGTCTCGGCGCCCGTCTCGCTGTGGAGACGAGCCTTGTCGGCTGGATCGCTGACGACGTGAGTCACTGTGAGGCTGGTGGTGGAACTACACGGGTAACCGAGCTCGTCGATGACTGAACCTGAGATGCGGCTCAACCCGGAATCGCAATGAACGCGACCGCTATGAAGCTCAATCACATCCGTAGCGATCGTGATCTCCCCGAGGGTGAAGCGATCGACGAGCGCGCCAGCCACGCCGAATGAGATGACCGCCGTTAGCTGGAAGTCGTTGAGCAGGCGCTCCGCAGCTACGGCGGCGTTCGGCTGACCGACGCCGGAGAGGGCGAGGACGAATTCATGGTTGTCGCGAGTCACGCCAGTTTGGAACGTGAGTGCGCCGTCACGCTGCTTGTCTCTGAAGTTAAAGTGTCGGCGGACGCTGCGGACCTCGGCGTCCATCGCCGCAACAAGAGCGATCACTCAGCGGTGCTCCAGGCCCTAACCGATGTTGCTTTGATGGTGATGATCGTCCGGAGGTGAGTGAAGCGCCGGAGGTAAGGGTCAACCGCGTCCGGGGTCATGTAGCGCCCGGCGATGCGACGGATCTCCTTGCTGGTTTCCTCGTCGTCGCCGCCACCCACTGAGGCTTCGCCGTGGACGATCACGGCGCCGCTGAAGCGGTCGCTGGTGTCGCAAATGGTCATGGCGATGCGCGGTCTCGCGCGGGCGTTGTTCACCCAGCGATATTCACCGCCCGACCAGACGCGGATTAAGGCGCCATCGAAGCGGAACCAGACGGGTACGCAGTGGGGTGAACCGTCATCTCGCGTCGTCGCGACGACGGCGAGCAAGGGCTTCTCCAGGATGGCGCGGGCGTCTTCCGAGAACTCCATCGACCCTGCTGTCATCATGCAGTGCGCCGCACCTTTCGTCGTCAAGCGAGCGCGTCAGCGTTGTTATGGATCTGTAACGCCTGAGGGCTCCTTCTTTCCCTCCATGTCACGGCCCAGCGGATGTAACGGGCAACTTTACGTCGACGGTCCTGGCTCCGGCGGCAGATGGAGGGACAGCATGGAGACTTGGCGAAGACTGGTCTTGGGAGGGGCTAGTGCGGTGGTAGCCGTGCTCAGCGTCTCACTCTTCAGCGGCCAAGCCCAAGCGGGAACCAGCGACTGTGAGATCCTGAACGATCCGCTGTGCGTGACCGACGGGCTTGGCGGCGGTGGCGGAAACGGAGGTGGAGGCGACGGCTCGGGAAATGAGGACAACGACCTCGACCTCGGGCTCGATCTAGATGACGACGGAGCGAACGAGGTTGAGGCCGAAATCGACATCCTTGGCGACTTAGATGCCGACGTCGATGTCGACCTGGACGGCGACGGCAACCCAGCGGGCGGCAGCGATAGCAACGGCAACGACATCGAGGCCGACCTTAACACAGTGACAGATGCGACCGGCCGCGTGACCGGATCGCTTGGTGAAGGAAATGTCGCCGGAACGACGGACGACGCGCTCATCTTTCTGAATGCGGTGATCGACGCCGTCCTGATCACGAACACGGACCTCGACGCTGAGATAAACCCGATCTTCAGCGACGACCTGATCGTGCTCAGACTGTGTCACACCAACAGCCTCGACGGGACGCAGCTCGCTTTCCTGGACGCTGCGGGCAATATCGTGGAGGTCGTAGCCAACGAGGCGGAACTAACGACCGTCTATGTGGGCATCAACACGGACACGCCATGTGACAGCGCGGGACCGCTGAGTGACAGCGGTGACGATGGACTGATCGACCGCGACATCGTTGTCGTGGGCATCTGCCACGATAGTGGGGCCGACTCGACCCAGACCGGCTTTATCGACCTGGCAGGGAACACGATTGACCTGGTGGCCGAGGAGTTCGCGGTCAATGACGTGCTCGTTGCTGTGAACACCGATCGGCCATGCCCAGGCGACGAGGGTGAAGGCGCGGGTCCGGCCCTGCTGGATGACGACCTGGTCGCCGTTGCGATCTGCCACATAAGCGGTGTTGAAGGCACGCAGACTGTGCTGGTCGACGAGCTTGGCCAGAAGATCTCAGTGCTAGCCGAGGAAATGGCCGCTAACGAAGTTCTCGTGGCGATCAACAACGGCGGTTTGTGCCCCGATGAAGGCGATGGTGCCGGCGACCAAGACGACGAATTGATCGATGGCAACCTGGTCGTTGTCGGTGTCTGTCATGTCAGCGAGCTGGGAACCGAAACATTGGCTTTCATCGACCTTGCTGGTAACACGGTCGATCTCGCTAACGAAACGTTCAACGAGAACGACGTACTTGTTCTGATCAACACCGACAGCATCTGTCCGGGCAGCGAGACGCCTGGCGATGACGATGATGATGACGGCAGCGGGGGCGACGACGATGACGAGACCCTGATCACGGTCGGGATCTGCCTGCTGACAGACCTGGCCAGCAACACCTCGATCCTGACGCAGATCGCTGGGACGCCGGCCGAGGTCAACCAGCAGCTGGCGGCGCTGGGAGACCTGGTGCTCGCGGTGAACCGCGACGACCCCTGTCCATCGAGCGCCGATGACGATGACGACGACGGCGACGATGACGACGGCGGTGACGACGATGACGAAACCGGTGGCGGCGAGGGTGATGATGACGACACCTCGACTCCTGACGGCTCTGAATCGACCGGTGATGTCCCGTTCGGCGAGGTCCAAGGTTTGAGGGGCGGTGAGGGCTCGGGCGGAGGTGACCCGTCGATCAACACCGGCGGCTTCGGGCTGGTTACGAACGCAGCCGGGGAGCCGTGGGGCATAGCCATTTTCGCGGCGCTGGTCGCGGCTGTGGCCGCCGGCACGGGCTACCTGTTCTACAACCGAACGTCGAGGAAGACGCTCTGAGAGCTACGAGGGGTGAGGAGGGCCGTTGGCCCTCCTCACCTGAGATCGCATGGCCACCCTAACGACCCGCTATTCTGACTCTTCCAGCGGCCTTGCGGCCGCTGTCGGCATTAAGCGGAAGCTGGCTGGTGCCGATTCATATAGAGAGCCCGGGGCGCGCATCAAGCCTGGCCACCTGGACCCTATGCTTTCCTCTCGCCCAGCTCATAGAGGTGTACGGTCAGACGTTGCCATCGAGGATGAACGTCTGATCCTGGCGGCACGCGAGCGCGACGAGGAGGCCTGGTCGGCCATCTTTGACGCCAACTTTCAGCCGCTGTACCGCTACGCGTACTACCGCACCGGCGATCAGTCGGCGTCGGAGGAACTGGCGGCCCAGGTCTTCGAAGAAGCGCTGCGCGGTATCAAGCGCTTCGAGTACCGGGGCGTCTCGATCAGCGCGTGGCTGTTCACAATCGCGCGCAATCTAGTCGCCAGCCACCTTGCAAGCCGGGCACATCTCAAACAAACGGTGCTGCCAGAGACGATTCCGGCCGAGGATGAACTCGCCATGGCGCTCGACGAGGAGGCGCTGACCGCACTCCGTTCCCTGCCGAACGACCAGCAGCAGGTCATCAGCCTGACGCTGCTGGAGGACCTCTCTCCGCGGGATTGTGCCGAGGTGATGGGCAAGACCGTGCGGCAAGTGCACGCGCTGCAGTTCCAGGCGCTACGCCAGCTTCGAATCGTGATCACGCATCGGAGGGTGGCAAGATGACCGCTCGTACTATCCCCGTGCGCGTCATCGCGCGGGCGATGAAGGATCGAGGGGCTACGGTCGAGGAGTGCGTCGAGCGCTTCAATGCTCACGACTTCAGATCCGAGATTGTGACGCTTGAACGGTTGCTGAGGGTAAGGCAATCCACGCCAGCGGCCAATGCCGGACCGCGGAAGGAGATCTTCCTGAGGTCGGTGCGCAAGAGCGAAAGGGTGGCCTGGCTACCACTGGCGGCCAGGCTGCGCGCCGCGATCGCTGCGTTCGCGGTCCTCGTAGCGGGCACGGCTGTCGCCACCGCTGCTGACCCAATTGGCGTTGTCCAGGATATGGGCCGCGAGATCGGTATCGTGACGGAAAGCGAGCAAGAGAGGCTGCAGCGGTTCGAACTCCGTGCGGTGGTGTTGCGAGTTGATGCCGATGCGGGCTTGCTGGTATTGGACGAGGGCGCCGATGGTGAGAGGCAGGTCCATGTTGACGGCGAAACGGCGTTGGTCGGAATCTCGCGCCTAACTGCGATCCGTCCGGGAATGGTCCTCGATGTGAGTGGAACCATTGAGGACGGACGCTATGTTGCCGCACGTGTCCAGGTGCTGGTAGGTGACGACTCAGACGGGATCGACGACGCTGTTCCAGATTCGACAACCGGGCCGTATCCCGACGAGACGCCGACAGCTGAGGATGCACTGCCCCCGGCGCCAAGTGACGGGCCAGGCAGCATCGAGGGCCCTTCGCCGAATGAGAACTTGCCGGGTGTTCCGAACCCAGGCACGACACCGGCGCCGGTACCTGACCTGCCCATCCCGGTGCCGACTCTGCCGGAGCTGCCGATCGAGCCGCCGGACGACCCACTGCCAAATCGCCCGTTGCCGGATCTGCCGCTGCCGGACGTACCTCTGCCTCCGCTCCCGCTGCCTTAGCGACTGCGAGCGCTTTAGTCCAGAGACGGCGGCGATGTACCTGGCTCCCGGTCAGCGGCGTCGAGCCGCTGAACCGGCGCGGTGAAGAAGACCAAGTTGGGCACGAGGATCTCGGTGCCGTCGTCGGCACGCATGCGGGTGACGCGAACGCCGATGTCCTCGATCGTGCCCGTTTGCTCCGCCACCTTGACGCGGGAGCCGATCTTGAAGGGGCGCTCGATCGCGACGTAGATGCCAGCGACGACGTTGCGCAGGAGATCCTGCATCGACAGCGTGATGGCCAGGGCTCCAGCGCCGAGGACGACGGCGATGGCGGCCTCGCGGATGCCGAGGAAGCCGAGGAAGACCGCGAAGGCGATCAGGCCAATGAGGTAGAAGACGGCCTTGCTGACCAGGCGCGCGTTGGCGAGCTCGGTGCCCGTGCGCAGCAGGGCCGACTCCGTGCGGCGCTCGATGATGCGCCCGATCTTCCAGATGATGGCGGCGACCAGCAGGCCGATCAGGGCGCTAAAGAAGAAGGGGATCAGCTGATCAGCAAGGTTCTCAGCGTGCTTCTCGAAATTGTCGACGACCGTGTCGACGGCGTTGAGGGAGAACATCCAACGCCCAGCTTAGCGAGGTGGTAGGTTAGCCGATTCAGGCTTATCCACCGCTGCTTGCGCCAGCGCCCGG
>DASTBR010000151.1:0-13993 GCA_035711945.1 Dehalococcoidia bacterium | reverse complement strand
GTGATCGCGGAGTCGCTCATGGCTCGGCGCTGGGCGGGTCAGAGCGCATCACACGCTTCATAAAGCTGACAGCACTGGCCGGCACGATCGGTTCTACAGCTTCACGTCATATCCGGGACCAAGTGGTATGCCGATCACGTACCAGGCGACAAAGAACAATACCCACGCGACGAGGACGATCACCGTGTAGGGGATCATCAGCGAGATGATGGTCCCGAGGCCCGAATTCCGGTCGTACCGCTGAGCCGTGAGGACAATGAACGGCAGATAGACCATCAGTGGCGTGATCACGTTCATCGGTGAATCACCGATGCGGTAAGCGGCGAGCACGGTTTGGGGGGCTACGTCGAGGCGATAAAACAGCGGGATGAAGATGGGAGCAAATATGGCCCATTTCGGCAGCGCCCCGGGCATGATGATGTCGAGCACGGCGATGACCAGGATCAGTCCGATTAGCAGGAGCAAAGCGCCGACGTCGATCTGCTCGAGAAGGTCGGCGAGCGAGACCGCGATGACGGTCGGCATGTTGGAGAAGTTGAAGAACCCGATGAACTGGCTGATCAACAGCAGCAGGAAGATCAGCCCTGCCAGGCCGGCGAACGCCTTCTCAATCGCTTTGATCACGTCGACGCTGGCCCTGTACGTCCCGGCGCCGAAACCATAACCAAGGCCAGCGAAGAGGAACGCGAGGGAGATCAGGAAGACCAGGCTGTCCATGAACGGCGAATCGCCGATGATGTCGTTGGTCTCTGGATTGCGCAGCGGCGCGCCCGACGGCAGCGTCAGCAGCGCGATCACCGCAAAGAACGCCAGGACCGCGAAGAGGGCGTATCGCAACCCGCGCGGTTCGTCGGCAGGCGGCTCGCCCGTCTCTTCGAAAGCAGGCTCCGTCCCCTGCACTCCCTCCGAGCTCAGTGGCTGTTCCGGCGTGCCTCGGTACTCGCCGAGGCGCGGCGCGATCAGTCGCTCGGTGATGACTGTCATAACCAGGGCCATAACCACGGTGGACACAATGGCGAAATAGAGGTTCGCGGTGATGCCTATCGTTTCGTCCGGATCAGCCAGCGCGATCGCCTCGTTGGTCATCTCTGTCAGCAGACTGTCCAGCGGAGTGATCAGGATGTTGACCGAGAACGCTGCGCTTACACCTGCGTAGGCCGCGGCCAGGCCGATAAGCGGATGCCGTCCAACACTGAGGAACGCGGCGGCTCCCAGTGGAATCAGGATGAGGTAGCCGGCATCGGTAGCAATGCTCGATAGGCCGCCGACAAGGATGATGATGAAGGTCAACGCCCATCGCGGCGCGGTCTGCACGAGCTTGCGAATCAGCGCACCCATGAGTCCGGCGCCCTCCGCTACGCCGACGCCGATCATGACGACAAAGATCGTGGCGACGACAGTGAAACCGGCGAAGTTCGAGACGAAGTTGGAGAACATGAAGCGGAGCCCGTCCGTCGTCAGCAGGCCCTCGATCGCTGTTGTCTCGGTCACGATGTCGAACTCTTCTTCCTCGTAGTCCTCAACGGGGAAGAAGTCGTCGGCATCGGTTCCACCGAGGTCCAGCTCCTCGCCGACCACCGGCTCGCTCTCGGCGACCTCATACGTGACGGCCACGTCGAGCAAGTCGAGGATCTGCGACAGGACGATGATCAGGACGATCAGGCCGAGGAAGATGATGGCCGGATGCGGGACCTTGTTACCGGCCTTCTCGATCCAGCCAAGGGCCTTGTCGAGAAACGTATCGCGCGGCTCGACTGCGCTTGCCTCGCCAGTCACGAAGTGGCTTCCGCTGTCGCGCCGTTGGGCGGCGAGAAGTCAAGCGCCAGCTCGACCAGGAGGCGGGCGCCGAAGCCGCTCGATCCCTTGGGCCGCCAGGACTCATCGCTATCCACCAGCACAGGCCCGGCAATGTCCAAGTGCGCCCAGGGCAGGCCGCCGATGAAGTCTTCGAGGAATAGGGCGGCGTGGATGGCGGCGCCGTTTGGCCCACCCATGTTCTTGATGTCGGCGATCTCTGAGTTGAGAGTGCTGCGATAGCTGCGCTCCATGGGCAGCTCCCAGACCGGCTCGTCCGTCTCGGCGGCCGCGACCGATACCTGTTCGATTAGCGCCTGGTTATTGCCCATCACGCCCGCGATCTTCGGCCCGAGGGCCCGCAGGCAGGCGCCTGTCAGAGTTGCGATGTCAACGATGGCATCCGGATTCTCCTCCGTGGCAAGGACGAGAGCGTCGGCCATAAGCAGGCGGCCCTCGGCGTCGGTATTCATCACCTCGACCGTCTTGCCGCCGTAGATGGTCAGGACGTCGCCAAGCTTTGTAGCCGAGCCCGATGGCATGTTGTCCGTGCAACAGAGGTAGCCCGTTACCTTCGTCCGGCAATCCAGCGCCGACAGCGCCGACATCGCCCCGAGGATCGCCGCGGCGCCGGACATGTCCTGCTTCATCGTGGCGTGGACCTCGTCGCTCGGCTTGAGGCTGATCCCGCCCGAGTCGTACATACAGCCCTTGCCGACCATGATCAGATGGCCGTTCGTGGTCGCGTTGCGGCCGCGCGCCCTCGGCGTATATGTCAGCTTGACCAGGGCCGGTGGCTCGGCGCTGCCTGCGTTCACGCCGAGAAGGCCGCCGGCGCCCATCTGCTGGAGGGCAGGCTCGTCGAATATCTCGACCTCCAGCCGCCTGCCCCTCGCGACGCGGGTGGCGACCTCGGCCATCTTCATCGCGGTCAGGTAAGCAGGCGGTGCGTTGGCCAGGTCCCGTGCAAGCATGGCTGCACCGGCAAGCACAGTCCCGCGCTCGGCGCCCTTTTTCACCGCGTCAAGGCGGTCCTTGGCGGCTACGAGCGTGAGGTCGGTCAGTGCTGGCTCCGAAGGCTGACTCTTGAGCTCGTAGTTGTAGCGCGCGAGGAGAACGCCCTCGGTCACTGCCTGGCCCGCTATGGCCGGCTCCACGCTGGCGACATCGGTAAGGCTGGTAGCCAGGCGCGGGGAATGCTTTCCGGCCGCGCGCGCGAAGGCGGCCGCGGCATCACGTAACCGCGCGGCGTTCAGCTCGGCGGGCGCCCCTATGCCGACCGCGACGATGTTTCGCCCACCCCGCCGCGGCAGGAGCACCGCCTGCCCCACGTTCGCGTCAAAGCCTGCTGCCCTCAGCAGGTCGCGCGTCAGGCCGATGTCCGCCGGCACTGCGCCGCTGATCGCGACAGGGATTCCAACTGTTGCTCGGGCGGGCGGCGAGCCTGCCACGCGAATCTCGACTTTGCGCGCCGCCGAAGGCGTCAGTTCGGCTGCTGAGTCCTTGCGAGTAGCCACGTTGAACCCCCCTTGCGGGCTACAGGCGCAGTGGCAGTGCGTGACGGGCGCGCGACCTCGGGTGCGTCGATAGTCCGCTTTTTCCGAAGCATAACCTCGGAACTCACTAGGAGGGGCAGGCCACGCCCCGGATCGTCGGCAGGGAATCAGAAGGGCTTATCGATGGCCAGCCAGGCCATGATCGGCACCGACACGGCGATGATCGCCCCGAAGACCAGGGGGACGTTGTCATCGAGCGTGTCCTTCAACTCGGACGTGATCTCGCCGGTCTTGATCGACTGCAGCGCGAGGAGGCGTGCCCTGCGCAGCGCGAAGTCCATCAACGGCACGCAGATCGCCCCGACCAGCAGATAGATAGCGCTGAGCGCCAGCAACCAGCCGTCCTCGACGAAGTTGTAGTCCTCATAGGTTGCCCAGAAGAAGCCGGTCACGCCGACGAGCAGGAAGCCGGGCAGGAACATCGCCGTCTCGGCGTCGGCGGCCTGCTGAAAGGCGACCACCTGTTGGTGGATGTCTTTCTTGCCCCAGTTGCCGCCGACGGGGATCATCACGGCGCCGAGCCCGGCGACCATCCAAAAGAGCGCCAGGGTGTGCAAAAGGTGAAAGATCTCGGAGCCGCTCATCTGAAGCGGCTGGCAATTCGACGGTATGCGGATCCTTCAGGATGAGGACCGATGTGCGCGATAAAGACTTCGTGGGTCATGTCATCGACTTGCCAGATCAGTCGATTCGATCGGTCAATTCGCCATTGGTATACAGCTTCTCCGACGTTCAGGAGCTCCGTCTGGTGCCTTATCCGGAGCTTTGGCGACTCCTCGAGACGGTGAACGAACTCATCCACCCTATGGCGCAGTCTCGCGGGCAGCGCTTTGAACCCTTTCCTTGCCTGCGGATGAATCTTTACCTGGTACTTCTGAGGAGATTGAGGGTTGGGCTCGCCGTCTACCAATCCTCATACTCGTCGCGCGCTTTCAGTCGCCGCTGGAGCTCTGCCGCGAATTCCGGGTTCGAGTCGATTTCGGCGGTTGCCTGCCAGTCTTCGAGAAGCTCAACGACGATCGATCGATTTTCCTCGACCATTGCTTCGCCTAACGCCCGCTTGAACTCGTAGAAGAACTGACGCCGATGGGCCTCAGTAAGATGCTCGATCCAGGCAAACTCCTTTGGGAGCTGGTCATCTTTATAGAGCGACTTGCCAACATCGAGCAGGTCACGCTTTCCGCGACTTCCACTTTTCCTGGTAGTTGCTACCGCCATCTCGCGGCGATCCTACCAGCGAGACAAGCTTACGAACCGGTGGGCGGTGCGACGGCGACGGGGCGTTCGATCTCGCCGGACTCCAGGGCGTAGCGCTTGGCGGCGCCGACGAAGTCCTTGTAGAGCGGGTGCGGACGGTTGGGGCGCGACTTGAGCTCTGGGTGGAACTGTGAGCCGACCATGAACGGGTGGTCGCGGATCTCGCAGATCTCGACCAGCGTCCCGTCCGGCGAGAGCCCGCTCTGCACGAGGCCAGCCTCGCCGAGGACCTCGCGGTACTTGTTGTTGAACTCCCAGCGGTGGCGGTGCCGCTCGACGATCTCGGGCGTGCCGTAGGCTTGGGCAGCGCGACTCCCGGGCAACAGGTTGCAGGCGTAGTTGCCCAGCCGCATCGTCCCGCCCTTCTCCTCGATGCCAAGCTGCTCCGACATCAGGCTGACGACCGGATGCTCGACGTCGCTCTGCACCTCTGTCGTGTTGCAGTTGGGGCCGAGGACGCTGCGCGCGAAGTCGATAACCATCATCTGCAATCCCAGGCACAGCCCGAGGTATGGCACATCGTTCTCCCGGGCGTACTTCGCGGCGCTGATTTTTCCTTCCAGGCCGCGCGCCCCGAAGCCGCCGGGGACGACGATGCCGTCGACGCCTTCGAAAAGGGCCTTGATGCCCGCGTCGTCGAGCGACTCGAGCGCCTCCGCGTGGATCCAGCGCATGTTCATCGCCACCTGGTGCTCGACGGCTGCGTGGATCAACGCCTCGCGGACGGAGATGTAGGCGTCTTCCAGCTCGACATACTTGCCGACGATGGCGACCGTCACCTCACCCTTCGGGTTCTTCAGGCGGGCGATGAAGTCCTGCCAGTCGGCGAGGTCGCGGCCTCCGGCCTTAAGGTTGAGCTTCTCGATGATCAGGTCGCCGACACCTGCCTCTTCGAGCGCAAGCGGCACCTCGTAGATGGACTCAAGTGTGAGCAGAGGAATCACCGCTTGCGGCTCGACGTCGCAAAACAGGCCGAGCTTCGGCCGCAACTCTTCCGGCATAGGCATGTCGCTGCGGCAGATAATGATGTCCGGCTGCACGCCCATCGCGCGCAGGTCGCGCACCGAGTGCTGCGTTGGCTTGGTTTTCAGCTCGCGCGTCGCTCCGATGTAGGGCAGCAGCGTCAGGTGGATCGAGAGGGTGTCGCCGCGCGCTTCTTCGTTGCGCATCTGGCGGATCGCTTCGATGAAAGGCTGGCCCTCGATGTCGCCGACCGTACCGCCGACCTCGACGACGTGGACATCAGCGTTGTTTTCTCCCGCGGCCAGGCGGATGCGGTCCTTGATTTCGTTGGTGATGTGCGGGATCTGCTGGATCGTGCCGCCCAGGTAGTCGCCGCGTCGCTCTTTGCGCAGGACGGCTTCGTAGATCTGGCCGGTCGTGACCGAGCTGGCCTTTGTGAGCTCTTCGTCGACGAAGCGCTCGTAGTGACCAAGGTCGAGGTCGGTCTCGGCGCCGTCGCGGGTGACGTAGACCTCGCCGTGCTGATAGGGCGACATTGTCCCGGGGTCGACGTTGAAGTAGGGGTCGAGCTTCTGGATGGAGACGGAGAGGCCGCGGGACTTGAGGATTCTGCCGATGGCGGCGGTGGTGATTCCTTTCCCTACGGAACTAACAACACCACCGGTTACGAAGATGTACCTGGGCATTCCCGCCTTAAAGTCGCCCGCAATTATGGCCGCCTCGAGGCGACCACCCGGAGATCTTACGGTTTGTCTAGCTAGCCGGTCAATAAATCTACGGGCCTGCCCGACGTTGGAGACTCTAACCTGAGGAGAGAACTCTTACCGGGAGATTGAACATGATCGAACCCATCGAGGGCGCCCCGGAGGGCGTCATCGCTTTCCGAGCTGTAGGCAAGGTCGAGGCGTCGGATTACGAGTCGGTCCTGCGACCAGCTATCGAGAAGGCGGCTGCAGATCGCGGCAAGGTCCGGCTCGTGTACCAGCTCGGTCCCGACTTCGACAGCTACTCGCCCGGGGCTTCTTGGGAGGACATGAAGCTCGGCACCGCGCATCTCTCCAGCTGGGAGCGCTGTGCCGTCGTTACCGACCATCGCCTTCTGGGCGACGCCGTGCGTGCCTTCGGCATTCTGATGCCCGGCGAGGTGAAGGTGTTCCCCGACGCCGGATTGCAGGACGCGCTGGCCTGGGCCGCGCAGTAGGCATGACAAGGACTGGCGATCTCGCGGTCTTCTACGAAGAGTGGGCGAAATACCAGGGCCTCCTCGTTGACGTCATCAAGCCGCTTACTGATGAGCAGCTGCAACTCAGACCCGCGCCCCATCAGTGGGCCGTCTGGCAGATCGCTGGACATATGGCTGCCTGCCGCCCGTGGTGGTTTGGGTTTCTCGGCGAGGGCAGCCAGCAGCTGCGAGACATGTTCCGCGTCGAGGAAACCACTGTCCCTGACCTGCCTGTCGAGCACGCCTGGTGGGAGGACAACGAGAACCGTCCTCGAACTGCCAAGGAACTCGTCGACGCCCACGAGAAGACCTGGGCAATGATCGACGGCTGCCTCCGTCGCTGGACGCCAGAAGATCTCGAAGACGAATTCTCAAAGACGTCCTGGAGAACAGGGGAGACTGAGGCCTTTACGCGAGGGTGGGTCCTTATACATCTGATGGGGCACGACTTCCATCACGGCGGCGAGATCTCTAACATTCTTGGCAGCCACGGACTGAAGACGATCGATGACTTCTAAAGCGAACACGACACCAGCCGTGCTGAAACCTTTCTACGCCCGCTGGGAGAGCCAGCAGGAGAATCTGCTGAACTCCATCCGCCCGCTCAGCCTGGAGCAAATGCAGCTGCGTCCGGCGCCCGGCGAGTGGGCCATCTGGCAACTCTGCGGCAACATGGCCGGCGGCCGGCTCTATTGGTTCTGCCAGATGCTGGGCGAGGACGATCGCGGGTTCTCGAAGATCTTCAAGGTCGACCACGTCACGGTCCCGGGCGTCGAAATCGAGTGGGCAGGCTGGGAGGACAACGAAGACCAGCCACGTAGTGCCGACGAGGTCATTGACGCCTTCCACAAGACCTGGGAGGTCATCCAGGACTGCCTGGATCGCTGGACAGAAGAGGATCTTACACGCGAGGTGACCAGCACGGACGCCTGGGGCAAAGAGCGGACGATCACGCCCGGCTGGGTCGTCTCGCATGTACTGCACCACGAGATCCACCACGGCAGCGAGATTGCTCTGATCCTCCGCGTGCACGGACTTCCCACGCAGATAACCTGAGCGCCGACGGATCCCCACGGCGGATTAGAAAACTCGAATCTCATTCCAATCTTCCGGAAAGCTCACCGCGGCAGGCTGTCTCCCATGAGGCAAAGGAGGCAGTCATGAAATTCAAGAGATGGACCATCGGGGGGCTGGTAGCGGTCGGGCTTGCCGCGCTCGCCGTGCCGGCCGCGTGCGGCGACGACGATGACGGCGACAACGCGGACACCGACCCAACCGAGGCCGCGGAGGGAATCGACCCCGCCGACTTCCAGGCCGAAGTGACGAATCCTTACTTCGCCCAGCCTGTTGGCCTCAGCCGGGCCTTCGAAGGCGAAGAGGACGGAGTCCTCATCCGCGTCGAGGAGACTGTCCTCGAGGAGACGGAAACTGTCGCCGGCGTGGAGGCCACGATCCTCGAAGTCAACGAGTACGAGGACGGCGAGCTGGTCGAGCACACGCTCGACTACTACGCCCAGCACGTCGACGGCTCTGTCTACTACTTCGGCGAGGACGTCGACAACTACGAGGACGGCGAGCTTGTCGACCACGAAGGCACGTGGCACGCCGGCGAAGACGGCGCCCAGCCCGGCGTCTATATGCCGGCGGATCCCGAGGTTGGCCAGCAGTTCGAGCAGGAGCGGGCACCCGGCATCGCCGAGGACGAGTCGGAGATCGTCGAGGTTGGGCTCAGCGTCGAGACAGACGCGGGCTCATTCGAAGACTGCATCAAGACGGAGGACTACGCGCCCCTCGACGACGTGACCGAGAACAAGTACTACTGCCCGGACGTTGGACTGGTCAGGGAGGAGTCTGAAGACGGCGTCTTCCTCGACCTGGTCGAGCTGCCCTGAGACGTCATCTGGGTGGACGAGCTAGCTCTCGTCCACCCAGGCGATGGCCTGCCGCGGGCACAGCCTGATCGCCCGCTCCACCTTTTCCTTCAACTCCTCGGGCACCTCGTCCACCAGCACCCGCGAGACGTCGTCGTCGCCCAGCTCGAAGACCTCAGGCGCCGACAGCTCACACTTGCCGTGGCCCTCGCACTGCATCTCGTCAACGCGGACCTTCATGCTCTAGCTCGGCGTATAGGTGACCGGCATGTGCTTGATGCCGCCGATGAAGTTCGAGCGCAGCCTCTCGGGCTGACCGGCCAGCTCGATGTCGGGGAAGCGCTTGAACAGCTCCTCGAACATGACCTTCATCTCCTTGCGCGCGAAGCCCGCACCGAGACAGAAATGCTCACCTATGCCGAAGGCCAGGTGCTCGTTCGGCTCCCTCGTGATGTCGAACTTGTACGGGTCGGGGAAGATGTCCTCGTCGCGGTTCACCGAGGGGTACCACATCAACAGGCGGTCGCCGGCCTTGGTCGTCTTGCCGCGGATCTCGGTGTCTGCCGTGCACTCGCGTGCCATGTGCACTACGGGCGAAGTCCAACGCAGGATTTCCTCCACCGCGCTGTCCATCAACGACATGTCGTTGATCAGTCGCGCCTTCTCCGCCGGGTTCTCGCAGAGGACCTGCAGACCGCCCGAGATCGCATTACGGGTCGTCTCGTTGCCGGCAAGGATCAGCAGGAAGCAGAAGGCCAGGATGTCGTAATCGGTCAGCTTCTCGCCATCGACCTCCGACTCGAGCAGGATCGAAATCAGGTCCTCACCTGGATTGGCCCGGCGGTCATTCATCGCTTCACCGAAGAAGCCGACGATCTGCATCCGGCCCTGCTGGACCGTCTCGAAGGCAGCCTCATCGGAGCCCCGCTCTTCGTCGGGGATGTCCGTCTGGTATTCGGGGTCGCCTGAGCCCAGTACCTTGTTGCTGAGCTCGAACATCAGCGGCCAATGCTCCTCCTTGAGGCCCATCATTCCGCAGATCACAGCCAGCGGAAGCTGGCTGGAAACCTCGAGCACAAAGTCGCAGGAGCCCTTGTCGGCGATTCTGTCAAGAATCTTGTTCGTCATCTCGCGGATCTGCGGCTCCATCGCGTTGACGGCCCGCGGCGTGAAGCCCTTGTTGACCAATCGCCGCATTTTGACGTGACGCGGCGGGTCCATGGTGATGATGCTCGCGCTGTCCGGCGGCATCATGCGCGCCGACCGCTCGGGGTCGGCCATGATCTCCTCATAGACCTCCGGCCGCAGCCCGCCACCAACGATTCCCTTGCTTGAGATGAAGGTTTCAGGGTTGCGAGAAATAAACCTCACGTCGTCGTACTTGGTGATGTTCCAGAACGGGTTCGTCATTTCCGTTCCCGGGTTCAGGTGGACGGGATCGTCGCGGCGCAGAATGCGGAAGAGCTCGTGGGCTTCTCCGCGCTCGAATGCGTCCGGAAGGTTGAGGTCTATATCAGCTGGCCTGATCTCGGCTGGCTTTGATGGGGCGGTAGTCATCGGGTTTCTCCTTCGCACCGCGTGTAGCGCTACGCTAACGTATCGTAGCGTTTTCCGCTACGTTGACCTACTCTGGGCAGGAAATGGTAACGCAAACCCTCGGCCCTGTACCCGCCGACGCCCGTCTCGTCCGCTCCCGCGCTGCCATTCTCGAAGCCACAGGCGAGCTTCTGATCGAATCCGGCGCCGGCTCAGTGACCATCGAGCGTGTGTCGGAACGGTCCGGCGTCGCCAAGACAACCATCTATCGCCACTTCAGCTCACGCTCGCGGCTCATTTTCGAGGCCTTCGAGAGCCTCCTGCAAAAGGACCTTCCATCACTCAGCCCGGGTCCAATCCGTGATCAGCTTGTCGTTCTCCTACAGAGCCTGATCGCTGCACTGACGCAGGCGCGATGGGCGCCGGCCGTACCAAGCCTGGTCGAAGCCGGTGAGCGCGACGCCGAGCTCCAGCAGCTGATCCACGATTTCCTGGTTGTGCGCATGGAGCCCTGCCGCCGCGCCCTGCGCGAAGCCATCCAGCGAGGCCAGTTAGTCGATTCGCTTGATATTGACGCCGCAGTCGCCGCGCTCGCCGGGCCGATCTTTTACCGCCGCCTGGTCAGCCGTGAGCCGCTCAACGACGAGTTTGCGGAACGCGTCGTCGACCAGTTCCTCGCGGCCAACGCCCGCCCCTAGCCCCTTACCTGCCCGACCCTCAGAATGAAGCAGCGACGCAGGGTTGCGCACCCTCCCCAAACGTCGCGATCACGACGAAAGGCAGCCCTGTATGACTGTTGAAACCGCGCCCGCGGTATCGGCGCCGCGCGCCCGTTCCTGGTACCGCACGGTAGCCCTTTTTGGTGTCGCCCTCATCCTCTTTTTCCCGATCATCCTGGCGATCGGCTTGACCATCGGCGAAGAATACGAGGCCCTGATCTTCGCGGCGGTCATCGCCGTCATCGCCCTGGCTGTAGGCGCCGTCCTGCTGCTCCTCGGCCGCTGGTGGCCGATCATCGGCATCATCGGCGGGTTAGCGGCGGCTGGCTCTTCGCTCGAGTTCGTCGCCTTCGGCGTCGAGCATCTCGACAGCTTCTTCGACTTCACGACAGCGATCTTCCCCTTCGTCGGAGGAGTCATCCTGATCGTTGGCAGCGCGCTGACTCTCTGGGATGAACGCAGTGAGCCCGTTCACGAGGAGGTGCCCGCCGCCTGGCGAACAAGCATGCTCGGGATAGCCGGTGTGCTTGGCGCCTTTTCGCTGCTTTCGCTGATCCTGACCATCACCGGCGTCGAGAGCGTGTCCGACGAGGAGCGCGAGGCAGCCGACACGGTGGTCGAGATGAAGCAGACGGAGTTCGAGCCCGAGGTGATTGAAGTTTCGGCCGGCGACATCGCTGTCGTCGTCGAGAACGATGACCCGATCGTCCACACCTTCACCATTGATGACCTGGACGTCGATGAGGACCTCGGCGCGGGCGACGAAAAGTTCGTCGAGTTCAGCGCTGAGCCCGGCGAGTACGAGCTCAAGTGCGACGTCCCCGGCCACGAAAGCATGGACGCCATCATCCGCGTCCAGTAGCCGGGCCCCAGGCCCTGACACAAAAAGGGCACGGCGTTGGCCGTGCCCTTTCACTTGCCGGTTTAGATGTAGTCGATTACCGTCTCACAGCTCGAAGTGAAGAAGTCATCGCCCAGGCCGCCGTCGCAGTGGTCGGGGCTGCCGCTGCCGCCGCCCATGTAGTCGTCGCCGTCGCCGCCTTCGACTACGTCGACGCCGTCGTCTCCGAAGAGCTGGTCGTCGCCGTCTTCGCCCTGGACCAGGTCGTCGTTGCTGCCGCCACGGACCAGGTCGAGTCCTTCACCGCCGCGCAGTCTGTCATCGCCAGACTCGCCGAAGATGCTGTCGTTGTCGTCGCCGCCGTTGACGCGGTCGTTGCCAGGCCCGGCGCAGATGATGTCGTTGCCGGCCAGGCCGTTGATCTTGTCGTTGCCGCTCCCGGCCATGATCACGTCCAAACCATTGGTACCGGTGATGTTGTCGTTGCCCGGGGTGCCCATGATGGTGGGCGCATAACCCTGGCAGAGCGCGAGTTCCAGCCCTGCGTCTGCGGGCTGCGTCATGAAGAATGCCCCGGTGATAGCGACAGCCGCCGCCACCGTGGCCACTAGAGTCTTCGCCGAAACGATTGAAGTCATTGTCTTACCTCCTTGATGGGAGTAAGACCGCTGGTCCGCCGATTTCTTACAAGCCGCTACTTCGGAGGGCCGGCGGCTATGCGTGGCCGCAGCCCGCCAACTCCGCTCTCAAGGTCGGGCCCCGACATCACCCAGGTGGCGCCTGCCGCCTCGTACTCCGCGGCTCGGCGGCCGCGAGCCAGGCCGGCAACCACTTCGAAGCCCTCCAGGTCGCCTCGCTGCTGCTTGAGCAGCGCGACCACCTCCGCGAGGTCTTCGGGCGTAAAGGCGGCACCTCCGGTTGCGGCATCGATAGGGAAGACGCCGTCCCAGCGCGCGGCCCTTTGGAACGGAGCGCTACCCGGCCACATTCCTGCCACCCAGACAGGTATGCGCGGCTGCTGAACGGGCCGCGGCAGGAAGGTGTTACGAGCTACCTGGAAGTGCTTGCCCTCGAAACCGAACGGTTCACCGCTCCACATGCCGTCGAGGATCGCCAGAGCCTCGTCGAGCTTCTCGGCCCGGACTCGATCAGATGTCTCCTCGGCAAAGGTCCCGAACTCACGATCCGGCGGAAAGCCGAGGCCGACGCCAAGCACCAACCGTCCGCCCGAAAGGTGATCGAGAGTAACGGCCTGCCGCGCCACGACCCACGGCCGCCGCCGCGCCAGCGGTGTGACCATCGGGCCGAGCCTGATGCGCTCGGTGGCCAATGCGACTGCCGACAGGGTCACCCAGGGAGCGGCGACCGGCGCCTCGCCCCAGGGCAGGATGTGGTCCCAGGTGAAGAACCCGTCCCAGCCCGCCTGCTCGGCCTCCCTGGCGAGGTCTGCCACGACCCGCGGGTCGAAGAACTCCCCGAAATTGGGAACTGAGAGCCCTTGCTTCATGGCTCTAGGAAATCAGCTCGAGAAAATTGGAGTCCTCTCGAAACGGGTTGTACCAGCGCACGCCCTCGAGGAAGCGGCCGTGGTCGCCGTCCTCGCTCAGCAGGTACGGTACCTGGTTGAGCTTGGCGACCGCCCAGATCATCGCATCCCAGAAATGTACTTTGTGATCCACCGTCACTCGACAAGCATCGAAGACACAATTGACGGTCAATGGCAAGACCGGAAATGAGCGTGCCAGGAGGTCAACCTCATGCGCGGCCTCATCGCGGCTTAGCGCTGGCTTGAGTTTCCGTGAGGCGCTGAAGAACTCGGAGAGACTTTGCACGCTGAGAGCCCCCACACTTGATTCCCTCAGGGAGTCCAACAGGTCGATTGCCAGCCGTTGCTTCCTCGCTTCACTGGGATCGTGCGCATAGACCAGTACGTTGCTGTCAATCAGACAGGCGATCGAAGCGTTCGTCGTACAGTTCCTCGCGAGTCCAAGTTCGAGGTCGCTGAGGCACCTTCATCCGAGCACGCTCCTCCATATGTCGCTTGGCGGCCTCCCATGCTTCATCGTCAGCCACAAACCGGCCACCCCCGCGCGTGACCTCATCGATGCCCCAGCGGACAAGCTCCGCCTCAGAGATCCGATACTCCTTCGCCTTCCTTTTCAGACTTTCATCCTGCTCGCGGGCTATGTAGAACTGCTTCCTGACCATCCGTGCCATACATCACATTATACATC